>JBJTOW010000378.1:0-11302 GCA_046074805.1 Planctomycetota bacterium
GGTAGCGCGCTCGCGTCGCCACCGTAGGCCCCGGCCAACGGGGCGACAAACTCGGTCCGCGTCCCCGGCGGCAGATGCCCACCGATCCATTCCAACTGCGATTTCGAGCCTAAGGAAACGCCACTGGGAAACACCATCGAGCCGTAGGCGAAAGCCCCGATCTTGAGTCGCATAAACCCAGGAGCGGCCGCGCGAAACAGCACATCGTGGACTTCCACCGTGTAACGCCCGTCGGCGGGCAGTTTTGTCTCCAAACGAGCGTCCTGGGCGAGCTCTACCCGCGGCGGGCTCCACGCCAATTGAGCTCCCCCGGCGTCGTATAAACGGATCACCGGCCGCAAGCCGCCTCCCAGCCGTTGGCTCTCGACATCCACCGCCAACGCCTCGCCCTTCTTTCCCGCGAAGTCGACTCGCAGCCGCTGCTCGCCGCCCACGCTGCCGTGCAAGGCTACGGGCAGAGTCTCGATTTGCGGCGCGAACGGTTTTTGCTCGAGTCGATCAACGCCGATCAACGCGGCATTCGAGACGCCGCTCTTGGTGGCGATCCGCACAGGGTAGATGCCGGGGGGAACATTATCCGGTAGCGCGATGTTGAACACGACACGTTGGGGCGTCGCGCCGTCGGCCGCCTTCACGGTGGCGTTCGCCCAAGGAACCAGTAACCGTGCATCCGGCCCGAGTTCGGCGCCTTCCACCGTGAATGTGTTCGAACTGCCGACTCGCAAGCCGCGAATCGGTAGGTTGCCCAGCACGGGCGGAGCAGCGCGTGTCGTCGCCGGTAAGCTAGAAGATAAGCCGAACGCGAACAGCAGCGTTGCGATCAACGAGCTCTTCGTGGAAAACAAGTCGAGACGGCGATGTTGGGACATGCGGAACACTCCACGGTGAAGCTCTCGGGACGAACCATAATATAAACGCAAACCGCCGCTCGCTGCGTGAAGCGAGCGGCGGCGGTCAAAAGGTCGTCAGTCAAAAACGGTAGCTGGCAACATCTTAGTTGCCGAACGGATCATCCTCGGCGGGCTTCGCGTCCTTGGGGGCCGGGGCGGCTCCCGCATCCTCTTTCTTCATTTCACCAGCGTCGGCCGCGTCGTCGGCGAACGGGTCAGCTTCGCCGGCCGCCGGCTTGGCCGCCGGTTTCGCGGCCGGCTTGGCGTCGCCCGCGTCTTCGGCGAACGGGTCGGCTTCGCCCTTGGGCTCTTCCTTCATCTCCGGCTTTTCCTCCGCCGGGTCGGCTCCGAACGGATCCTCCGCAGCGGCTTTCGCCGCCGGTTTAGCCGCTGGCTTTTCGTCGCCGAACGGGTCATCGGCGGCAGCGGCAGCGCCCGCGGCGGGAGCCGCCTTTTCAGGGGCCTTCTCCGTCTTGCCCTCGGCGAACAGATCGCCTTCGGCCGCAGGCTCGGCTGCCGTCGCGGCCGGGGCGGCGGTCGTGTCAGCCGCCGGTGCGGCCGGTTTGCGTTGCACGCTTTGCTCAGCTTGACGCTGTTCTTCGTAGCGGGCGAGCTTCTGTTTCATGTCTCGCTGGTAGATTGTCAACCGTGCGGTCGATCGGGACCGTTCCAGCCTCAACCGGTCGGGTCCCTGCACACGCTGCAACGAAATCGAAACGTTGTAAATCTGTTCGGCGGACAGTTCGAGTTCGGCGCCGACCGAAAAGTCCTTTTGCGACTCCTCGGGTCGCCCGAGCCGCGAGCAGCATAGGCCGCGGAAGTAATGGTTTCGTGGATCACGCGACCCGGCGTCAATCGCCTCCGTGAACAGTTCGTGCGCTTCCGCGTACTGTTGCGCGAAAAACGCGTGTACGCCGCGGCCGTATAGGTCCTGCAACAGGCTGTCCTGCGCGGCGGCCGGGCCCGCAGCCGAGATGGCCAGCGCTGCGGCGGCGATTCCCAAATAAACGTACCGGATCATCCGTACCGCTCCTCAATCATGTCGCTACTGCGGGAATACTCCTCGTTCGTCTTTCTTATCGTAGATAGGCGGCCTTCGCGTCGCAAGCAATTCCTTCGCCCATCCCAGCCGTCACAGTCGGCGCGTTCGTCGCGCCGCCCTGTGAGCCGTTGGCGTTCCCGGCTGCTCATTTTCATCCAATCATTCAATCTTTGACGATTGGCGCGACGATAGTTGCCGATGAGGGTGGTTCGTTCCACGCGGGTGGGATGTCGACACCGCTCCTCAGTCTGGCCACGCTGAAACTCCGGGGTCGTCCCATGATTTCGCTCTTTCGCGGTATGCAAGCCGACGTTCGCACGCCCGAAGTCGAATTCCAAACGCTAAAGACGGAAATCCATCGGGAATTGGTCGAGTCGTTGGACTTGGCCGCTATTGGCGTCGCCGCATCCGACTGGCTCCGTAGGGAAGTCCGGGAACTGTCGGAAGAAAGCATCGCCCGCCGCAAAATCCACGACCCACTGCTCCGCGAACGACTTCTGATCGACTTGGAAGCCGAGGTGTTTGGCCTGGGGCCGCTTGAGCCGCTCGCCAACGACCCCTCGATCAGCGACATCCTGGTAAACAACGCCCGCGAGGTGTACATCGAGCGGCGCGGGCGTTTGGAGTTGACGCCGATCGTCTTCGCCGACGACGCCCACCTTCTTCGGATCATCCAACGTGTGGTAGCGCGAGTTGGCCGGCGGATCGACGAAGTCAGCCCGATGGTTGACGCCCGCCTGCCGGACGGTTCGCGCGTCAACGCGGTCGTTCCACCGTTGGCGCTGGACGGCCCCAAGCTGTCGATCCGCCGTTTCGGCCGCGAATTCCTGAGCGTGGATAATCTGCTGAGGAATCAATCCCTGTCGCCCGCAATGGCCCAGTTTTTGACGGCGGCCGTGCAGGCCCGCATCAGTTTTCTGGTGTCCGGTGGAACGGGCGCGGGGAAAACGACCATGCTCAACGCCCTATCGACCGCCATTCCGCACGATGAGCGGATCATCACCATCGAGGACTCGGCGGAATTGATCCTGCAAAGCCGCCACATCGTGCGGATGGAAACGCGCCCCGCCAACAGCGAGGGCCAAGGCGGCGTCACGCAACGCGACTTGGTGCGGAACAGCCTCCGTATGCGTCCCGATCGCATCCTGGTGGGCGAAGTTCGTGGCGGCGAGGCTCTGGACATGCTTCAAGCCATGAACACCGGCCACGAGGGCTCGCTTACCACCATTCACGCCAACGACACCCGCGACGCCCTCGCCCGCCTGGAAATGATGGTCGCCATGACCGGCCTGGAACTGCCGATTCGCGTGGTCCGCGAGTACATCGGGGCGGGGATCAAGCTTGTGGTCCATCTATCCCGGTTGAAGGGCGGCGTCCGGCGAGTGACCCGCGTCTCCGAAATCGTGAGCGCCGCCAATGGCGAGTATGTGCTGGAAGATGTCTTTGGATTCAAGCAACAAGGCTTGGATCAGCACGGCGTGGCCCGCGGCGACTTCTACGCGACCGGCTACCAGCCTCGCTGCCTTGACCGGTTCGCCGATGCCGGCGTCACCCCGGACACGGGCATCTTTCAACCGTAGCCACCCACCGATTCGTATTCGACCGATTCGCCTCCAGCAGCCACCATCAAATCTCGCCTCCACGACCGTATGGATATCCTTTCAACGCCTAATTCGATCGCGCTGCTGACGTTCCTCGGCGGAACTTCGATTCTAGCCGCGTTGTTTTGGGGCTTGCGCGATTTGTCGCGGCCCGTGGACGATGCGTCGGCGAAGCCCGCCCGCCTGATCCGCCTGCCGCGTTTCCAGGAAATCGATCGTCCCACATTCATCCAGCAAATCGATAGCTGGCTGGAACGCAGCCTGTACTGGTCGGCGTTGCCGATTTCCAACACTGTGGCCGCATGGCTTGCTGTGCTCATCGCCCTGGCGACCGGCGGCTCGGTGTTCGTCGCTACGGACAACGAACTGTTCGCGGTCGTCGCCGCGTTGTTTGGATTGGCTGGATTGGCGGCGTTTTTGGAAGTCCGCAAACGACGAAGGCTAAGCAAGTACGAACAGCAGTTTCCCGCCGCACTCGACTTGCTGGCCCGCGCCGTTCGAGCGGGGGAAAGCGTTGAGCAGGCGATGCAGGTCGTGGGCGAAGCGCTCCACGAACCGGCGGGCGTCGAATTCCAACGCTGCGCCGGTCAACTGGAAATGGGACTTTCGCTCGCCGCCTGTATGCGTTCGCTAGGGCATCGCGTCGATCAAATGGACACACGGATCTTCGCCACGACGCTCAGCGTTCATCGCGACGCCGGTGGCAATTTGCCGATCACCCTGGAACGGCTGGCGGAAGTGATTCGGGATCGCATGAGCTATCAACGCCAGCTAAGCAGCGTGACGGCCGCTGGCCGCTACTCGGCGATGCTCATCGCGTCGGTCGGTCCGCTCTTGTTCCTGTATTTCTTCCTAGTGCAGCCGCAGTATGGTTCGAAACTTACCGACGACCCAGTCGGCCGCTATGTGCTGGCCACAGCCATCGTATCCGAAGTGATTGGGTTGGCTTGGATCTTTCGACTTATACGGTCGGACTATTAACTCAGCGAAACTCGAAATCTAAACGCATGGGCTTCACGCCAGTTGCCAGCGAGTCCATGGCCGGCGGAGCTGCGAACTGGAGACGCAAACCATGGATTTAGACAACTTTCTTCGAGCGGCCTTCAATTTCGAGCAACTCTCGCCCGCGATGATCGCATTGATCTCGGGTGGCACTTTTACCACGGTCAGCATCGTCAGTTATTGGCTCGGAAAAATGTTGTTCGGCGTGGGACGCAACGAGCTACCCGATCCAAATGCGATCGGCAGCCGCCGCCCGTTGGCGCTTGGTGCCCTCACTGAGGGGTTCGCGTACGCTTTGCCTATTTCCGAACGCCGCCAAGAAACGCTCCGTGGAGAAATGCAGAAAGCCGGATATTATCATCGTAAGGCGTTCGTGGAATTCCTCGCGATGCGCAATCTGGCGATGATATTGTGGCTGATCTTTGTTGGTATCCTGGCCGTCGTGCTAGCCGAGCCTCGAGAAGATATCACGCCGAAACTGATGATGGCCGCTGTGTTGGTGTCAACCTTCATCTACGGTGTGCCCCGCGTCGTGCTCAGCAATCAAGCGGAGAACCGATGCCGCCGCATCAAACACTCGTTGCCGGACGCTCTAGACATGATCACCATGATGGTCACTGGCGGCCTGCCGCTGCGCGACGCTATCCAACGCGTCGCCCGCGAACTGCACCGTATCTACCCGGATATCGCTTGCGAATTGCGGATGGTTGAAGTGCAAACCGACACCGGTTCGCTGGAGTTGGCACTGCGGCAATTCTCCAAGCGGCTTGATATTCCCGATGTCACTGCCCTCGCATCTTTAGTGCAACAAACGGAGCGGATCGGCGGCCAAGTCGCCGGCGCGTTTCGTGAATTCGCGGACAGTATCCGCCGCACCCGCCGACAACAGGCCGAAGAGCGGGGTAATAAGGCGTCGATCAAATTGCTATTCCCAATCGTGTTTTTTCTTGCCCCGCCAGTCTACGTGTTGCTATTGGGACCGGCCGTTATTGAAATGAAGAACTTTATGCAAAACCAAGGTCGCGCCGGTGGCGCGCTCTCGCAAGATCCGCGAGCGAGCTTCCGAAGCGCTCAGCGACCGGGGAGCGCTGGTGCGACTCCAACTGCCGCTCCGACCGCCACAGCCCCAGAGGTCGCGCCGGTCCCGGCGGCAACGGGCGGCGCCAGCTCGACAGCCACGAGGTAACATTCTTGACGTTGCCTCGCAACGCTTGCGCGGGCCAATGCTCGAAATCAGGAATTGGGCAGTCGACCGCTCGTAACTTGTCAGCCCTCCTCCACCAGCTTTCACCAACTGGTGGTTCAGTATCGGGCGGACAGATAAGCGAACAGATCGCGAACCTCCTGGTCGGTAAAGGCGTCTAGCAGGTTTTCCGGCATCAACGATGTTGGCAGCGGTCGCGCCGCCGATAACTCGTTCGCCAGAACCTTAAACGGCTCGCCCTTTTCGTTAATATAAGTGGTCTCGTCAAGCTGCGTATGGACCACGATTCCGGTGCGAACCCGGCCATCATCCGTTTCCACCGACCAGGTTTGGAAATGGGGGGCCACGTTGGCGCTCGGTTGCACCAAAGACTCGACCAAGGCCCGCCGCTGGACCACGCCGATCTGTCCGAGATCCGGTCCAATTTCCGCCCCGCGTCCCTCGACGCGATGGCACCGCGCGCAGCCCGCGAGCTTTCCGTGCGCGAACAACCGCCGCCCCGCCGCCGCGTCCGCCGGTCCCTCGAGCCACTGAAGCCATCCATCCAGATCGCGCGGGTTTGGTCGCGGCCCACGGAACGATTCACCCATGAGACGACGCACGCTTTCGCGGATCGAGTTATCCGTAACCGCCAACCGCACTAGTTCGGAACGCTGCGCGGCTGACAGCGGTGTCCCCAGCAACGCTCGCAACGCCTCGGCTCGCAACTCGCCCGGTTGGCTCGCGGCCAACGCCAAAAGGTCAGCGACCCGCGGCGGATTTTCGTCCGCCATCCCCGCGATCGCTGTTGCCCGCACCGCGTTCGATCGCGACGCGTCTCGTGCCAACTCGTTCAACAACGCGAATCGACCCGCCTCCGAGTACTCAGCGAGTAGTCTGGTCGCTTCCAACTGCAAGCCCGCGTCGGCCTGCGAAAGATGTTGACGGACGCGGTCAAGCGAAATGGCCTGAGGCCGAGCGGGAATGCCTTGTAACGCCAAAGCCCGCAACGCTGCTGGCTGCTGTGGGTCGGAAACCTGCGCATTGAGCAAACCCACCAATTGCCCTTCATTTACCTGTTTGTCGTCCAGCCGCCCCAGGGCGGTGAGCAACGCTCGCAACATCGTGACGTTCTGCTTGGGCCCTACCAGCGCGGTTTCAACCGCCGCCCGCGCTTCCGAGATCCGCTCGTCGGCTACCCATTTCGCCGCTAGCAAACGCACATCCGCACGCCGCGCAGCCAGCCATTGCGGCAGGCCGCCACGGGAATCTTTCCGACCCGACGCGCGATGCGCCAGCAGTAAACCACGTGCTCGCCGAGCATCCGCCAACTCGTCCGCCGCAGTGCCCGCGACCGGCGACCCGCCCGCGACCGCTGACCCGTCCGCGACCGTGCCTGGCAGCGTTCCAGCCAACAGGTCGGGATGAGCCGCTAATTGGCGAACGGCCGCTTGCGACACGAAAGGATCGCCATCGCCTAGCAGTTCCAGTAAACGGGGACGATCGGCCAGTGTTCGCAGGCCACCAATCGCGGCCACCGTGACAGCGGGATTTGCGTTAGGTCCGCCGGAGAGAAAAGCCCGCGTGTCGCCGCCTCGATAAGCCAACGCCGCGACCGCCATCTCCAGCAAGTCGCCATTCGACTCGGCCCGCGCGAACGCCGCTAAATCCAGCTCGACAGCTTCCGCCACCAACAACGCCTCCAGGGCGGCCGCTCGAGTACGGATGTTCGAGCTGTCTCGAAGCTCACGCAGCAACGCCGCGCGACCTGATGCGTCCGCCGCCATTCGTTGAGCGGCCGCTTCGCGAGTGGGGCGATGGCGGCTCGACAACCCCGCCAAAAGCTCCGTGAATAGCGCGGGCGTCTTCGCCTCGCGGGTTTCAGGCTGCGCGGGAGCTTGTGTCTTGCCGCCATTCCCTTCCTTTGCCCGCACATGCCAGAGCGCCCCGCGGCCGTGTAAGTTGTAATCGCGCAGCACCCAATCGCTGACGAACAGCGAGCCATCCGGCGCAATCGCCAGTCCGACGGGGCGAAAATCCTTTCCGCCCTGGATGAATGGTTTTCGATCCGCGCCCCACGACGCGCCCCGCCGCCGCGGCGTGTAGCGCTCAACGCGATGGTCCGCCCAAGCGGTCACTAGCAACTCGCCCAGGTACTCGGCCGGCAATCCATCCGATTCGTAACTCACGATCTCGCATGGCGACTCGCCGACGCCCGTCACCATTGGCAAGGTCCCGGCGAGCTCGCCGTTCCAAGCCTGAAAAGGATGCCGGCCGCTCCGGCCATATCGGAATTGGAACCCATAGTCGGCACCCTCGCGCAAATGCAACATCCGACAGGGAGGCCGAGAATCAGGATCGTTGTCGATCGTAAACACGCGTCCAAAAATATCGCGGCAATTCCCAAACGGATTCCAAAACCCGGTCGCCACCCGCCGCAATCCGGTCCCGTCCGCTCGGCACCAAAACACGTGGCCACCATCACCTTCCCCCGTGATCGCCGCGTCTGCCGTGGTCTTCGCGTCAACCGCCGCAGGCCGGGCGTCGATTGCGGCGCCGGGGCCACCACGCAGCGAGTACGGCGCTCCCAAATTTTCCCCCATACCGAACCACAGATCGCCTCGGGCGTCGAAACACAATCCCGATAGTCCATTGTGCGGATAGTTTCCCGCTGTGTCTAAGAACACCAACCGCCGGGACTCGTCGGCGAGGCCGTCCCGATTCGCATCGACCAACCGCCACACCGAATTCCTGGTCGCCACATACACAGCCCCGTCCGGATGCACCGCCAGATCCATGATGTGCGTCAACCCTTCATGGAATGTCGTGAAGCGATCGGCTCGGCCATCGCCGTCGGTGTCTTCCACGATCCGTATCCGATCGGTCGGCGGCCCTTGATAGCCCGCAGGTCTAAAATGCGTATGGCTCTCCACCACTAACATTCTTCCCGTCGCGTCGAAGTCCACGGAAATCGGATGAACAATGTCCGGCGCGGTGGCGAACAGCGAGACGGACAAACGTGGGTCGAGCGACCGTGGAGCATCGCCGTCCGTTTGCGCCGTCGCCGATGGAATGCAAAAAGCCAGGACGCTGAGAACCGCGCCCAGCGCCGCTCGTGTTCGGACTCGTGCCGCCGCCATCGCCGCGACTCCTTCAATGGGGAAACGATCGTCGAAACGCCGTCGGACGAAGAGCGTACGGTGGCTCGACCGGTTTGCCTATCGCCCATGCCATCTTGAACGTCCGCTGATCGACTCGCGGGCATTCGTTAGAATTCGGCGCGTTTGCGTCCAGGAACAACCCCAAGAGGATCACCCCGATGAAATCGTTTTCCGCCGCCGCGGCGAAGTTCAACGCTTTGCGGCTTTCGATGGCTAGCTGGCTCGGCGCTATGCCACGGCCCCTTACGCCTGCGATCGCCCTAATGATCGCGGTCGCCACGATGCTCTCCGCTGGACCATTGTTCGGCGTGCCATTGATAAGCCGAATATGGGCTGCGGAGAGTAAACCAGCGCCCATGGAGAGCAAGCCAGCCGCCCCAGTGGTCGAGAATGGCGTGGCTTGGCATGACGTGGTGGCTTGGGGCGTCGAAGGGCGGATCTTGCCTGACCAGCCTCGGGCCCGCTGGTACGACCGCTTCCCGTCGTCGGCGGATGGAAAAGTGACTCCCAGTGTGTGGAACCTTAGCCGCGACAGCGCTGGAATGATGGCGCGTTTCACCACCGATTCGCCCACGATCCACGTCCACTACGAACTGCGCAGCGACCGGTTAGCGATGCCTCACATGCCGGCAACCGGTGTGAGTGGCGTTGACCTCTACGCTCGCGATTCCCAAGGCCGCTGGCGCTGGGTGCAGGTTTCGCGTCCCGCCGCGAAAGTGGTCAATACGCAATTGATCGCGGGCTTGGCTCCGGGGGAACGCGAGTACGCTTTGTATTTGCCGCTCTACAACGGCGTCGAGTTCGTGCGGGTCGGCGTAGCCGCAAATAGCCGCTTCACGGGCCAAGCTCCACGTCCGGCTCCGATCGTGTTCTATGGGACAAGCATCACGCACGGAGCGTGCGCCAGCCGGCCCGGCATGGTGCATACGGCGATTCTCGGGCGGAAGCTGGATCGCCCGGTCGTGAATCTAGGCTTTTCCGGCAACGGCAAAATGGATCTCGCCGTCGCCGACTATCTAGTGCAGTTGGACGCCGCCGCCTACGTGATCGATTGCCTGCCAAACATGCAACCCGCCGAAGTCACCGCGAAGTGCGCCCCGTTGGTCAAGCGGCTACGCGAAGCCAAACCCAAAACGCCGGTCGTGCTGGTGGAAGACCGCCGCTTCACCAATAGCTGGATTACTCCCGCCAAAGAAAAGTTCCACGACGAGAACCACGCCGCACTCAAGGCCGCCTACGAAGGTCTCGTCCGCGACGGCGTGACTGGGCTGCATTACATCCCCGGCGATAAGCTCTACGGCGACGACACCGAAGGGGCCACCGACGCCTCGCACGCCAGCGACCTCGGCTTCCTTCGCCAAGCCGAAATCTTCGAACCCGTGCTGCGCAAAGCCCTGCAAGGCGGCTAGCCCTTCGTCGCCTCCAGCTCTACGGAAGGAACCGCCGCCGCTGGCGGTTCCAGCAACAACCTTATCAGCGGCGACGACAGATAACGTCGACGCCGCGCGTATGAGATTTCGACATCGCGTTCGCTCAGCCTCATCAGCCCACCCGCAGGCTTCTCGACTTCCAAATCGCCTGATCGCGCGTCCGCTAAGACCGCCTCCAACGCTGTCAGTTCGGCGTACTCTTCGAAACGGATATCGACAAACTGGATGCGACATCCAGGCTTCGCCTCCAATTCGTCGCGGTGCCGCTGCCCAGCCGCTCCCAAAACTTCGGGGATGCGTTCGTCGCGCAATACGATCAGGCGCCCCGGCAGTCGCGGCGCCTCGCTCAACCGCCGATACTTCGCCGCCAATGAATTGGCGTTGAATGTCACCATTACCGCCACCCCTGTATCCGCCGCTTGGTCGGTGGGAACCGCATGAGCCATCCCCTGCCGCCACCTCAACAGCAGATCGTACGTCGGTAGCCGTCCGCCAACCGGAACCTGCTCTTCGCAGATCATGGCTGGTTCCGATGGCCCGCCCGCCGCTGGTCCAACTGCCGCTGGTCCCGCCGACTTGTCCGCTGCCGGAAACAAGGCGGCGATCAGCGCGGGGCTGGACCCGATCCGAGTCAATGTCGCTTGCAACAACCCGGTCAACTGCCCGCCGTCCGCCGGCAAGCGGCTAGGCTCCGAACGGAACTCCTGCCGCTTCGTCGACACCCGCTGCTCGATCCATTCATCGACAACTTTTGCGAATTCCTCCGCGTCGTTCCGGTCGGCGACCAAGCCGCGGCATTGTTCACGCCACCGCGCATGGGCCCACGAGATCACGTCCCGTGGGCGCGCTTCGATCAGGTTGGCCACGCGACCTGTCCACCAAGCTTCGCCGAGTGGACCACGGCGGCCGGCAACAATCGGGGCGACGCTAGCAGGTTGTGGATCAATAGAAACAAGCCACGGTTATTTCGGCTCACCTCCGTGGCAAACCGTG
>JBJTOW010000379.1:0-3054 GCA_046074805.1 Planctomycetota bacterium
TGCTCGGCGCCCGGTTCCTGCATTCGGAAGACTGGTCCGACGCCTTTTACCATTCGATGGTGATGCTGGTCGCCGCTTCCCCATGCGCCGTTGTGGTCAGTTCTCCGGCCGTCATGCTGTCGGCGATCGCGCGGGCTGGACGGCATGGCGTGCTGTTCAAAGGCGCGGTGCATGTCGAATCGCTTGGGGCCGTGGATGTCATCGCCTTCGACAAAACAGGGACCGTGACCGAGGGGCGGCCGCGAGTGGCCGAACTGTGGACGCCGCCCGGCGTGGATCCAACACGCATGTTGGGACTAGCCGCCACTATCGAGCGCCGCAGCGAACATCCGCTCGGCGTGCCGATCGTCGACGAAGCCCGGCTCCGCAAAGCCCCGCTGTCCGCTGAACCGCTGCTCGATTTCCACAGCCACACGGGACTGGGTGTGCATGCCCGCGTCGGCGGCGTTTGGGTCGGGGTCGGCCGCGAGGGCCTATTCGACTCCCACGACGTCGCCTTGCCCCCCATGCTCTTGGAACAGGCCGCCCGCATCCGCGGTCAAGGACAGACCGCGTTGATCGTCGCGGCCGCCGAGGCGGAAGTTTACGGCGTGATCGCAGTGGCCGACCAACCGCGGCCCGAGGCGGCGGACGCGATCCGAAACCTCAAACGGCTTGGAATCCACCGTGTCGTGATTCTGACCGGCGATCACGAAAAGGTGGCTCGCGGTATCGCCAGCCGGCTCGGCGCCGACGATGTCCGAGCTGGCTTGATGCCCGATCAAAAGGTCGTCGAATTGCGGAAGCTCGTCGATAATGGCGGCCTCGTAGCCATGGTGGGCGATGGCGTCAACGACGCCCCTGCGCTCGCCGCCGCCCGAGTGGGAATCGCCATGGGCGCGGCGGGAACCGATGTCGCCCTTGAGGTCGCCGACGTCGTGCTCATGGGCGACGATTTGCGCGCACTGCCGCTTGCCGTATGGATCAGCCGCCAAGCCCGCCGCCGCGTTCGTCAAAACATGATCTTCGCGTTCGGCATGATCGGCCTGTTGGTACTCGGCTCGTTCGCCAACCTGCCGCTCTGGCTGGGGGTGCTCGGCCACGAGGGCAGCACGGTGCTTGTCGTGTTCAACGGACTACGGCTACTGCGGGAAAGGGCGCCAAGCTGGAGATAAGCTTGACGCCCTCGAAAGAGCCCGGATCGAGTGGAACTCGCGAACCGGACTCTAGGTGATTATCGGCGCCCCGCAACGGCAACCGTCGCGGAGTTGCTTGGCTACATGCCCGACGGTGGAATGAACGAATTCCCGCCGTACGCGTTTCCACCGTAGGAGTTTCCTCCGAACGAGCCGCCACCGCTTGGGGCACCCGCAGCCGGCATAGAACCACTGGGGTAGCCACTACTCTGTGGATCACTGCTTGGATAGCCGCTGCTGGGATAGCCGCTGCTGGGATAGCCGCTGCTGGGATAGCCGCTGCTGGGATAGGAACCAGCCGGTGCGGAGTCTCCGGGGTTACCCATCGGGTCGTATTCGGGGACAGCTTCTTCCTCGGCCATCGGGGCTTGATAGCCTGCCTGGACGTTCGATGGCGTGCTGAGCACTCCGCCGGCGGTGACGGAACGTCCGGTGCTGCCGGGCCGATAGCCGATTTCCGAATTGGGGGGTGCTGAGTTCCCGGCGAAGGCGGCTGATGGGTTGACGGTCGGTGCGCCAGCCGCGTTCCCAATGGCCGCGTTCCCGCTGGCCACGTTCCCGCTGGCCATCCCGGTCGTTGGGTAGCTGCGGGGATATCCACCCGCTTGCGGCCCCGCCTCACCCCCGCCACCTGTCATCTCAGGATTGGCGTACTCCGCTCCGGTCTGCGAGTAGGGCGAACCTGTCGGGAGGTTACGATTCATGGTTGTAGGATAGCCGCCTGAATTGGCTGTCGGCGGATAGCCCGTCGCAGGCGGTGTTTGCGTCCGAGGATACCCTTGGCTGCCGGAACCGCCCGGGCTGGGCGAACCATTGCCAGGCGCTCCGTACCCCGGCGCACCGTACCCTGGCGCTCCGTAGTTCGACGTTCCGTAGGCTGGAGCGGTACCACCCGCAGACGTCTGATTCGCTTGCGGACCGGTGTTGTAGGGGCCCGTGTGGTAGCCCGGCGAGGTTGACGCCTGTTGGGCCCCGTAGCCCCGCGCACCTGCCGCGTTCGGAGAATTGGTTCCCGGGTAGTTCGAATTCGGGTAGTTCGCGGTTGGCCCTGATCCGCTCCCGGTAGAAGCGTAGGCATTCGCTCCGCCCATCGTCGCTGACGGCGACGGCGGCAGTTGAGTGCTCGGCCGCGTGGGTGCGGCGGCGGTCGTGGCTGCCGGAGTTTTCGAGCCCCAGCTCATCCACGAAGGCGCGGAGAAACTCATCGAGCTCCGGCACCCCAGGCCGGTGGTGGAGAGCCCTAGCACCGTCAATAGCACGAAGCGGGAGATTTTCCTGCGCATCTTGCTCGCATCCTTGCTTGCACGCCGGGAGTTACCGAATCCATTGTACAGTCCCTATCGGCATGTCTCCCCCCGCCGGTTGAGGATTTACGTGCCGATCGGCAATAAAGCCGCTACGATTGCCACAACCCAACCCCTTCCCTGGAGTAGGTTGAAATAGAGAATCGGCGTCGATTGCGGGGCGATGCTAGGGAGAACCAGCTTCGGGGTCAAGCCACATTTCTCCCGCCCGAGTCTTGTGCCGACGAGAGCCGATTTAGCCTAGTTCGGTCGACGAATGGGTACCACGAATCGAACGAATCCCACGAATTTCCACACCGCACGACGCCCCCCTATACGACGGACTTCCAGTCCGTCGAAGCATTCGTCGCCTCCCGGCGTTTCGCATGCGATACACACCTCCGGCGCCGTGCGCTTCACGCGACTCACCGGGCGGCTTGCGCCGCTCCGCTAGTCCGAACTTTTTTCCTCGCTGTGCGAAGAAAGCCACGGTTTTCCCGTGGTTTTCGCGATATTTTCGCGAATTCAAAATTCGGCGTTCTGCTTACTTGGCCGCTTCGAGCGAGACTCCGAGCAGTTCCAGCGCCCGGCACTGC
>JBJTOW010000380.1:0-3794 GCA_046074805.1 Planctomycetota bacterium
CAGCGAGACCGGGTTGGGCTATTACTCATCGACCAAAGTAATGAAACCTCACTCGATGTCTCTCTGACAACCAATTACGACTCCGTGCGAAATGCCTGTCGCACGATCCAGGCGACAGCCGACCCCACCGTCACTTCCTCGCTGGATGCCAACATTTCGTTCGCGAGCCAGCAATTGCAGCCGTCGGGGCAGGGACGCGCTTTCGCACGCAAAATCATCGTGCTCATCACCGACTTCAACGTCACGACCTCAACTACCGCGAATGCAGACATAGACGCGTACATCGCCCAGCCCGGGATGCGGAGCGGTTGGTTCCATAATATCATGCCGCCACTTGGAACGACGGACCCGCGTTACGAACCGGATTTGCTGACAAGATACGCCCGCAATGGCGCACTGATGGCCGCCCATCAGCAGTCGATGTCGAACGGCGTTGAGACATACGCTGTGAAAGTGGGGTTCGCGAGCAGCAAGATAATGATGGACGCCCTGGCCGATTTCGGTGGCACGGCGAATACCGCCAAGGAAGCCCCTTCCATCACCAACAATCCATCCCTATACGAGAGCCGCATCAAAGCGGTGCTCGCCGATATCATCGACAATCCTCGGGGACGGCTCGTACAGTAATCGCCGTCGTCTGGCCAGCATCAATCCACGAAGAGAAACTCGTTGCTGGCCAAGAGCGACTGCGCAAGCCGTGCCCACGCTTCGGACTCGGCTACGCCGCGTTGTTTCAACGCCGACAGATAACGCAGACCGGCATCCCTTTCGAACGTTTCGACCGGGCGACTGAAGGCCGCGGCGTAAAGGAACTCCAACCGCTCGACGTCCGTTGGCATTCCCTGGCGGAAGACTCGCTCCGCGAGCGTTTCGCTGCGGCGCCGCAGCAGCGGGTTATTCAAGGTGAACAGCTGCTGCAATGGCGTGGTGGTTGGTTCCCTCGCTGGGCTATGCGAAACCGGATCGGGAAAATCGTTCAATCGCAGGATGTCCGCCAGCTCGCGGCGTTTCACCAAACCGTACACAGTGCGCCGCCGGTTGGCCGTGTCGTTAAGGTCGGCCGGTGGGCCGCCCAGCCGGCTATCGAGCTGGTCGGCGACGGCGAGCATCGCGTCCCGCCATGCTTCCACGTCGAGCCTCCGGAGCGGCATCCGCCAGAGTCGCTCGTTTTCCGGATCGATTTCCTGAAACGCCGCGACGGATTGGCTGCTTTGACGGTAGGTCGCCGAGCACACAAGTTCCCGTCTCAACGCCTTGGTCGACCAGCCACTGGCGATGAATCGCCGCGAGAGTTCGTCGAGCAATTCGCCAAGCTCGGGCCGATCGGTTTGAATGCCAAAGTTGCTCGGAGTGGCCACGAAGCCACGCCCGAAGTGTCGGGCCCAGATTCGATTCACGGCGACTCGCGCGGCCAGCGGGCCGGCCGCCCCAACGATCGACTCGGCGAGTTCCCGCCGCCCGCTGCCTTGGACGAAACGTGTGGCAGCATCGGTGGAAAGAGCTGTCAGAAAGCGGCGTGGGACCGCCGCGCCCGTTTTGTTCGGATTTCCGCGGATGTGAAGTGTCAAATCGACTGGCTCGGGGCGGTATTCCCGTTTCGTGCGGTTGGGACCATCGGGCAACACGTGCAGGCTTGCGTCTCCGACGCCAAACGCCGGCGGCAGCTCGAAGTACGGAGTTGCTTTCAATTGGTCGATTTCCGCGGACAAACTGGCGATCCGCGCGCCATCGTTGGGCTCGGCCATCTTGCGGCCGCGGATTTTTCCGAGTTCCGCTTCAAGCTCCTTGGCTTTTTTGCGGGCGGTCGCGGCGGCGGCCGCTTCCGCTTCGCCGATAACCGCCACGTCCTGTTGACGAGTATTCGCCAGGACGCCGGCCAATGCGTAATAGTCCTGGGTGGAAATGGGATCGAATTTATGGTCGTGGCAGCGGGCGCAGGCAAGCGTCAGGCCAAGAAACGTTCCACCGATCGCCTCGACACGTTCCTCCCATTCATCGGCGACGATCTGCTTGATCACGCCCGGTTCGAGCTTCAATTCCTTCCAGTAAGACGGGCTCAAGCCGAGAAACCCTAAAGCGGCGTTGTCTGGCGGCTGCGCGCCTGGGAGAAGGTCGGCCGCCAACTGTCGGCGGATGAAGTCATCATACGGAAGGTCGGCGTTCATCGCCGCGATCACCCAATCGCGATAGTGGTACGCTCTAGCTTCGCCCTCCCTCCATGATTCGGGCACGTCGCAGTAGCGCGCCAAATCAAGCCAATAGCGTCCATGCCGTTCGCCGTGGCGAGGCGAGGCCAGCCAGCGGTCGACCCAGCGATCGTAAGCGTCAGGCGTCTCGTCCGCCGCGAATTCGGCGGCTTCCTCCAGAGTGGGCGGAAGCCCCAGCAGGTCGAACTTGAGGCGGCGGGCAAGCTGCGTTCGCGAGGCGACGGGCGACGGCGCGAGCCGCCTATCGGGCAAGGCCGCGCGAATGTGGATATCGATGGAGCCGCGCGGCGGCTCGATTCCCTTTGCTTGACCGACGGCCCAGGCACGCCCCCAGACATCTTGATCGAACTGTCGCGCCGCCAGCGGCTGAAAGGCCCAGTGTCGGCGACCAGCCTCCCAATCGATACCGCGTTTTCCATTCGTTACCGTCGCCGCTTTGGGGAACGGCGCGCCGCGCCGCACCCACTCGACGAGATCGGCAATCTCCCGTTCCGGCAGTTTTCCCGACGGCGGCATTTCAATCTGGCTGCTCTGGAATTGGATCGCTTCGACGAGCAAGCTGGCGGCCGGATCGCCGGCGACAACCGCCGGTCCGGTTTCGCCACCTTCGAGCACGCCTTCGCGGCTGTCGAGCCGCAGCGCTCCCCGACGTTTGCTGTCGTCCCCGCCGTGGCATTCCCAGCAACGCTGGGCAAGAATCGGCCGGATTCGTTTTTCGAAGAATTCGTTATCGTCCGAGCCCGCAGCCAATGCCGGGTCCGCAGCCAGTGTCGGCCCAGCAGCCAGCGGAGACAGCGATACTCCCAACGTCACCGCGACGATCAACCACACGAGTCCCCGATAGTCACGGCGGTCCCCAGCGGGCTCAACCAAGATCCACGATAGAGACCCGAATGCGATTTTCAAAATCGACCAAAGACGGCGAAGTCGCGGTTGTCGTCGGGACATGGCGAATACTCTCCTTCGAGGCAGATTTCAAAGCCGTCTAAATGGTGTCTTGGGGCGTCGACGCTTTTCGAGGCGTTCTCGCGCATCGGTTTAGACAATGGTGCGACGCCGCCAGCGATCGTACAGCAACAATCCAGCGAGCGTCTTGGCGTCGCGTATTTCCCCACGGTCGATGAGGGCGAGCGCTTCGTCCCAGGAAACCACCAGGTTATCGATCTCCTCGCCAAGTTCACGCTGCGGAGCGGCGTAGGTCAATCCACGAGCGACGAACAGGTACATCTGTTCGTCCATGATCCCTGGCGACGGGTAATATGTGTGCAGCAATTCAAGTTGATCGGCGACGTAGCCGGTCTCTTCAAGCAGCTCGCGAGCGGCGGTGGCGGCTGGCGGCTCATCCGGTTCGAGCGTGCCGGCGGGAAGTTCGATCAGCGTCGCGCCGATCGATACTCGATAATTGCGGATCAGGCAAACATGATCGTTGTCGACCTGCGGCAACAGCACGACCGCCCCGGGATGCCGGACAATTTCGCGACTCCGCCGCCGCCCGTCGCTCGTCACTTGCTCGACCCGCACAACGCGAAACCGCGAAGCCGTGAGCAAGACTGGTTCCGTCGTCCCGGCCTGAGTAGGCCCGGCCTG
>JBJTOW010000381.1:0-6336 GCA_046074805.1 Planctomycetota bacterium
GTGTTTGGCCAGTGCTTCACGCACAACGCGGTCGATATCGATCGGCCAGCCACCAGCCTGCGATGGCGTTGGGTCGTGGAGGACCATTGGAAGTTGATCGTGCCCGCCAAGGCGAACGAGCCTCTGGGGCAAATCGAATTATTCGACTTGAAAGCCGATCCGTTTGAGACGCGTAACCTGGCGGCCGACCGGCCCGAAACGACCGCGGCCCTCCGCGGCCAGCTCGACCGGTGGTGGCCGCCTTCCGAGTGACCGGAGTCCAGCCGTGAAACTTATGTTTCTTGGAACCGCCGGATATCATCCCTCAGACCGGCGCCATACCAGTTGTCTGTTTCTGCCCGAATTGGGAATCGCGTTCGACGCCGGCACCGGATTTTTCCGCGTCCGCGACCATCTTCGAACCGCGACGCTCGACATTTATCTCACCCACGCCCACCTCGATCACAGCATCGGCTTGACATTCCTTTACAACGTCTTGGAAGGCGATTTGGTGGAAGCGGCCGTCCATGGCACGGCCGACAAATTGGCCAGCATCCGCGAACATCTTTTCCATCCTGACTTGTTTCCCGCGATTCCTCCTATCTCTTGGCAACCGCTGGATGGGCCGCAGACATTGCCGGACGGCGGCCGACTGCGGTACTGGCCGCAAGCCCACCCAGGCGGATCGCTCGGCTATCGCGTCGACTGGCCCGGCCGCTCATTCGCGCTGGTGACCGACACCCGCGCCGCCCCCAACGCCTCGTACCTGGAAAACATCCGCGGCGTCGACCTGCTGATCCACGAATGCAACTTTCGCGATGACCAAGCGGATTTGGCGACGCTCACCGGGCACAGTTGCGAAACGGCGGTCGCCGAACTGGCTCGACAAGCGGGCGTCGGCCGGCTGGTGCTCACGCATATCGATCCCATCGCCAACGAGGCGTCGTTTCCAGATGTGGAACGGCTCCGCGGAGTTTTCCGCGAGACCACGTTGGCCCACGACCTCCTTGAGCTTGATTTATGAGTGGCCGGTCAACGCCCGAGCACGCGCGCGAAGGCGAATTGGTGTTGAGAATTTACGAGGGGCCACGGGTCGTTGCGCAGTTCGTGGTGCTGCGTTCGACCGAGATTGGCCGCCGCGAAACGCTCGATCCAGTCCCCTACGCGAAGATCGAACGTCCGCAAGACGATCGCATCGTGCTGGCGGAAATGACGGAGACGAATGTTTCCCGCCGCCATTTGCGGGTTGAGCCAAAGGGCTCGACACATGTCGCGTTGCGCAATGAAAGCTCGATCGCGCACATCGCGCTCCCCGGCAATCGGCGTCTGGCGCCCGGTGAAACGCTGGAAGTCGAGCTGCCGATCGCCTGCGAACTCGGGGCGAAGGTCGTACATCTGGATTGGCGCCCGGCCGATGACAACCTGCGGTCGCTCGTCGAGCCGACGATGATCCCGGGCAGCGGCACGATGCTGGGATCGGGACGCATCCCGAAGGTATCCGCCGCCAGCCTCGAAGCGCTCGATCCCAAGTCGAACCCGACGGCCATCCTTGCGTGGATTCAAGCGACGATGGAAGTGTTCCAGAGCGCAGCTGGCTCAGAGGACTTCCTCAAAAAGGCGGTGATGGCCGCTTCGGAAATGGTGAATCTGGACACGGTGGCCGTCGTCCTCAAACCGACCGCTCAACAAATGGGCCGCTGGAATGTGGCCGCTGTGTGGGCGCAGGGACGCGTTGTGCCCGACTCGTGGCGCCCCAGCGAAACGATTTTGCAGCGGGTGGCCGACATGCGACACACCTTCTACCACGCGATTCCGCAGCGGCAAGGGATCGCGGCCAGCCTCGTCGGAGTGCAATCGATCATCGCCGCGCCAATCCTCGATGCCACGGGCGATCTGATCGGCGCCTTGTATGGCGAAGGCCGATCCAACGCGGCGCGGGAACGCGAGCGCGATTTCGGCGCCTCCATGACGGAGATCGAAGCCAAACTTTTCGAACTGCTCGCGTACGGCGTGGCCACGGGGCTCGCCCGCTTAGCGCAAGAACGCAAACTGATCGCCGAACGGGTCCGGTTTGAACAGTTCTTCACCCCGGAATTGGCGAGGGAACTGCAATCCCGCGGCGACGAAATGCTCGCCACGCGCGACGCCAATGTCACCGTCATGTTCTGCGACATCAAAGGTTTCAGCCGCGTCAGTTCGCGGACCGGCATGAAGCAAGCGATCGACTGGGTCCGCGAAGTGCTGAGCGTTATCTCCGATTGCGTGGCCGAGCACGACGGTGTGTTGGTCGATTACGGAGGCGACTCGCTGGAGGCCCTCTGGGGCGCCCCACTCACCACCCCGGACCACGCCACGCAAGCCTGCCGAGCGGCGATCGCCATGCGGCGGCGCCTTCCCGCGCTGAGCGACCTCTGGCAAGAGCGGCTCGGCCAACCGACCGAAATCTCCATCGGCATCAATAGCGGGCTAGCCCAGGTCGGCAATATCGGCTCGCGACGCAAATTCAAATACGGGGCCTTCGGAACCACGGTCAACTTGGCCAGCCGCATCCAAGGCGCTACCAAACATTTGGGCGCCTCCATTCTGGCGGCGCATTCGACCGTGCAGACGGCCAAAGGCGATTTCGCGTTCCGCCGTCTCGCGGCGGTCCGCACCGTGAATATCGCCGACCCCGTCGAACTGTTCGAAATGGTCCCCGAACGCTCGGCCGCCTGGGACGACCTGCGGAAACGCTATGAGGCCGCTTACGCGCTGTTCGAAACGGGCAGATTCATCGAGGCGATGGGGCATCTGGGAAAATTGTTCGCCGATTTTCCCAACGACGAACCGACCCGAAAACTGCTCCAACGCAACGTCGCGTTGCTCGGCACGCCGCCCGGCTCGTTCGATCCGGTCTGGAACCTGGATGCGAAGTGATCGTCGGATCCAAGTTGCAAATTGCGAGTTGCAAGTTGCCGTTTGTCGGTTCGTCATTGGTCAATGGAATCCGCGCGGCACCAATGACCAAAGACCAATGACGAGTGATGAATGACAACTCACCACTGACAACCGGCAGTTGCCCATCCCCAACACGCCCCAAGCTCTTCACGAATCAGAACATCCGATTGAACGACACTTGGATTTCCGCGTCGAACTGCTGGTCATAAGCGCCTCGGAGCGGGACGACTCCGGCCACTCGTAAATTCGACAGCTCTGTCAACTGGAAATGTAATCCCACTGTCGCGTTGAGCACATCGAGTCGATTGGCCACATTCCCGAATCGCGGCGAGCCAACGAGCAGCGACGTGTTGCGGACGATATCCGCGTCCTGCAGTGTCGTGGTGTAGTGAAGCTCGAAAACAGAGGCGACGCCGCGTAATCCCGAGTCGCTCTCTTCACGGTACAACCATCTTCCCGCCGAAAAGTCGACGATGAACAGATTCTGCTCGGTCAAAGTCCCCTGCGGAAAACTCGGCAAATCCGACTCGATTCGATTCCCCGTCGTCGCGAAGTCCAATTGCAAATACGACTGGAAAAACCAGTCGTCGTTCGGAGCGGTCAAGAAACCAATGAACGGCATCAAATGTATCGCGTCGGTGTTGATCGTGAATTCGCTGTTGAGGATTCGGCCATTCACGTCTGGCGCGGTTGGCAACCCAAGCCCCAAGCCGGCGGTCATCGCCGTGGTTTCGTCGCGATACAACAGCCGCTTATAAAACAGCGAGACGTCGCCAAGGTTTTTCACATCGTAGGCGATGGGCGACGAAGCGTTCGGGGCCTGCATGTTTTCGTAACCGATAAACGGCAGACGGAATTCGAAGGAGTTCCATTCGTCGCCGAATGTCTTTTCGAGCCCCAGGGTGTACATGTCAATGTTCCCACGGCGCACCTGCGGAGGACCGCCGAAGCCGGTCACCACCGACTCCTGAGCGTTTTGGAAGCCGTTGTAAACGAAGAACACGCGATCGGTAGGCAGGGGCCGCGTATTCTCCCCAATCTTGAAACTGCGTCCCAGGGCGAACGGGATGTCCGCCGAATTGCCGACGGTGTTTACTCCGTTGGTAATCTCTGGATACGGCAACAAGATCTGGCCGCCAACTCCTAGCGAATCGCCAAACATGTTCGGCACGCGGGCGATGCGGACATAGTCGTTTCGTGTCGTCCGCCGCGCGGGCCGGGGCGGTTCCGCCCGCTCGGGCCCCGCTCCCGCCGGCGCCCGCACTGGAGCGGGCGCTGGCTGCAGCACGAACTGTTCGGCGTCCAGCGGGTCGCCAACGTCGTCCGCGTCACGCGATTGTGCCCGGGCGGAAGTCACCGATCCCGCCGCTGCCGTCACAGACAGCCAAACCGCCATCAACAACACCGTGGCTGAAGGTCGACAACGCATCGCGAACACTCCCGTGACCGAATCGGCTGGCGGAACTCGTCCGCGAACCGTCATCGTCGAAACGGATTTACTGGCTGGGAAATGCGAGCGGCTCTCGCGCAATCGCGCTATCCGTCGCTCTCGATACCATCGGCCTACAAAAGGCGGAAAATCAAGAAAAGTCGACGTAAGCGATGACGCCACCCTGAAAGGGCACAACAAAACGCCGTGGTTCGGGCGTGGACTTTGTCGCCTCTCGTGTGTTTCCCACTTTGGCGACGGACTGGAAGTCCGTCGTACAAGTGATTCAGCGACGGACTGGGAAGTCCGTCGTACAAGGTGATGATGGGGTGACATAGCACTAGGGCGACGATGGTATGGCCGAAGACGCGCGGACTCGGATCGCGGCTGCCTCTTGGGGCCTTCCCGCGCGTTCCAGGGCTTCCGCCAGCGCTGCAAGCGTCTCTCGCGCGCATTCCGCGAACTCTGCGTCTTCGGGAAACTCCCGAAGCAACTCGGCGGTCGCCTGGTCGCTGGCCGTCAGCCGTTCGATAGCCATCTTCCAGTCGCCGCGGGCGGCGGAGACCGCCGCGAGATGATTGCGAACTCGGCATTCCAGCAACCGCGCTTCGGCTTCCGTGGGCGTAGCGACGCGCCAAGCAGCAATTTGCTTTGCCGCGTCCAGCCAAGCTGTTTCCGCCAATTCCTGGCGGCCCTGGCCCCAACACGCTCGGCCTCGCAGAACGGCCAGCCCCACGAGGGCGAAGCGGCGATCATCCCCCGGCGCCGCCACGCCGCCGCCGCGAGTCCAGTAAGCCTCGGCGGCCGCGATCGCGGCCGAGGCCGCCTCCCACCCGTCGCGGTGCAGCTCCGCTTCCGCCCATCGCGCTCGCAGCAAAGCCAACTCCTGCTCCAATTCCGCGTTCTCTCGCCGCGAACCCCGGGGCGCGGCGGAACCGGCTGAACTGTCGCTAGCAGGTGTCGCGTTCAGCGACCCCTCCAAAACACGGACCGCTTCGCCGTATTCGCCCGCCGCCGCTTCCCTCTCCCCCTTCGCCTCCCGCAACAATCCGCGACGCACGTACAGGTCGGCCAGTTCGCGTTGGTAGTCGGTCACCGTTGGGTTGCCTAACGCCAACGCGCGCGAATACCGCGTGGCCTGCTCCAGGGCGTGCCATGCGGCCTCAAGTTCGCCGCGTTGAGCGAGCGTCGCGCCGAGAAGACTTTGAGCGATTCCCAAACGGTGGCGATTCGCCAAGGATTCGGGAGTCGCCCGCGCAACTGCCTCAAAATGCTCGACCGCCGCCCGCAAATGGCCTATCGCCGCTTCCTCTGTAGTCGGCGAACTGTCCGCAAGCCACAACCGGGCCAGCTGGAATTCGCCTTTGCCGAGGTCTTGCTCCAGCCTCGCGGGGGACGGCGTCGCCGCGGATTCGGCGCGCAACAGTTTCTTGGCTTGATTTCGCAACCGTTGAGCGTCGGCGTAAAGCCCGGACGCTTCGCGGCGACGCGTGTCCTGGAGTTCGACATCGCCGCGGCGGGCCGCGAGCAACGAGCGGTTTTCGGCGAGGTTACCGAGATTCATCACGGCGCTGGAAAGCAGCCTCGCCGCTTCCACGGCTGTCAATTCGCCGTCGACGAGCGGCGGCGCGACATCCCGTTCCGCCGAAGGCTCGCGGATATCGGCCGCGACCAGCAACTCGCGTAGCTTTCTCGCCTCCAAGTAAAGCGATTCGGCTTCGGCGCATCGGGCGTCGACGACCGCCCACTTCGATTCCATCTCGGCGGGCTCGGCGCTGGCGGCCGAATCGGCGAGCCTACGAGCCTCGTTGAGTCGGAAACTCGCCAAAGCCGTAAGAGACATCGACAAGCTTTTCAGACGCGTCGTCCGACGAACTGCATCGGCGGTCGGCTCAGCGCGTAACAATCGCTGCATTCGCACCGCTTCCAGCAACTCGGCGAGCGCTGACTGACGCTGGTTTTCGTCCTCCATCTGAGCGACCCCGACCAGG
>JBJTOW010000382.1:0-5879 GCA_046074805.1 Planctomycetota bacterium
GCGGCGCCTTGGGCGCCGCACTCCAAATAGCGATTCGTCGTTCGCGTGTTTTCTGCTCGGAGACGGTGGCGTTGGGGCCGTTCAGCTCGAGAAAGCGGCGCCTTGGGCGCCGCACTCCAAATAGCGATTCGTCGTTCCAAATAGCGATTCGTCGTTCGCGTTTTTTCGGCTCGTAGACGGTGGCGTTGGGGCCGTTCAGCTCGAGAAAGCGGCGCCCTGGGCGCCGCACTCCAAAAAGGGTGCTTCGTTCGCGTTCGTTGGCTCGGTGACAGCGACTCTGATGCGTGCGTTGGCTGACGAAACGCTACGGCTGATTTACCGCAGCGGAGGCCGTGTCCAGAAGGAGACGTGCCCGCAAGACGTTGCCATGTCGCTGCGGCGATTTGTCGTCCCGGTAAAGAGCGCGGGCCTCGACGGATTGGCCCTGCATTTCCAGGCAACGGCCAAGGTTGTATCGCGCGCCCGATTTCCATGGGTTATCGCCCGCCAGTTCCAGCGTGCGATTGCGGAACCAATCGGCGGCCACGTCGTACTGCCCGGTTTCAAAATGAACCAGACCCAGCCAGTAACTCGCGTGCGCCTTCGCGGTCTTCGAGATGATTTGAGTCACTCGAAGCCGGTTGACCCAGGCGTTGTCGCTCTCAAAGCGGTCGCGCACCAGGCCCATCGCCCGCTGAGCTGACTCATCGTTGCCCAATCGGTCGAGCACATCGTCTGGGATCCGCGTATCCAGATAATGCCCCTTGGCTCCTTTGCGATCATCGCCGTTGGCGAACCGGCCGCGGAAATGCTGGCTGCGTCCCAGCGACAGGGGCGATCGACCCATGAACAACGCGTCCTCGGCCAAGCGAGCTCGAACGGACGGCGGCGGATCGCCTTTCGCCATCTGAGCCAGCGAAGCGGTGAAGAGCTCGGCCTCCCAGGGCACTGTCCATAGTTCGACCCGATTCACGCCCGGGATTTGCCGCACGCGGTCGGCCAGTCGCGATGGATGGAAGGAGACTCGCATCCGTTTTTCGCCGACCAACTGTTGTTCAAACTGATCCATCCGCCGCGATAGCCATGCCGGCGGTAGATCGATCAAAGCCACAACGTTTTTCAAATCGGTGGGCCGCACTCCGTACTGGATTTCGCCTGGCAAGTCCCAGGCGTCGATCCATTCCGGATGCGTTCGCAGATCGGCGAGCGTCGCGATTCCGGGCGTAAGCGTTCCCTGGGAATTGACAGGTGGCAGGGGGAGGCCGAGCAGCGGGTCGAAGAGAAACAATTCGTTGGCCACGATCAACGCGATCGACCAGAGCATCGGCCTTGGGGAAACATTGACGTCGGAAACAGCGAGCACCACGGTTTCCAGTCCTTGTTGACGCGCTAGGGCTGCGAACACCCGTCCCCGCTCCCAGGCATCGCCATGGCCAGCCAGCAGTGTTTGCCATGCTTCCCGCTGATATCCCGGCCCTGGAAGGCCACGGAGGTACGGGGGCAGATTGGCATCCGCCGCTCCGCCTGCGGCGGCCCCGGCCGCCTCGGCAACGTAGGGCGCGAGCGGATCGAGTTGGATGTTGCGGATCGTCCAATCGAAGAGCCGCTCGCCGATCCGCAATTGCTCAGCTTCATCGCGGGACAACTGCGGCTGACGACTGGCCAGCCAACCGGCCATTGGCTTTGGCATCGGCT
Organism: Planctomycetota bacterium; assembly: GCA_046074805.1. Taxonomy (GTDB): domain Bacteria; phylum Planctomycetota; class Planctomycetia; order Pirellulales; family Pirellulaceae; genus CAIXSC01. Next base: position 1,675 of record JBJTOW010000382.1, read on the forward strand.
GCTTACCGGTCCAATCCGAGATATCACGGCACCACTGGGCCTCCAACAGCACGCGGCTGTCCTGCAGGTCAAACGCTCCGCGTTCCAGTCGGCTTAAATCGTACGCGTCGCGGACGATTTTAGGCAGCCGATCCGCCAGCGGATCGCGTTTCCATCCCGGCGCTTCGGCCGCCCCGCGAATCCACCGATTGAGCAGATAGGCGAGGTCGGTCTCGGCTTTTTCGAGCGGGATTTCGCCGAGTTGCCCCATGAGATCGACGGCCTGCTCAAGTTCTTCGCGGCTGCCCGCCGCCGTCGCGCCAGATTCCGCTGACCGCGAACGCCGTTTAGGTTGGCAACCTGTCGCCATCAGTTGTGCGAACACGGCGACCAGAATCGCGAGCGTTAGGGGCGACCTGAAAGCGTTCATGGGAGATTCTTTCCTGTCCGTCGCCGGCGGTCGGCCGCGGATGGCTGGCCTTGAAATTCATTGCCAACTTGTGTTTCAGGGAGGGGCCGGTTTCAACTTCGTTTTCGTAGTCTCTCACTTTCCCCGACCCAGTGGTGTGCGATCAAATGCGACGCCGCGGCCATTTCCTCGGCGAAACAAGCCGCCGCCAGTCGCTAATGCTGTTCGACGACAGCGCGGATGGCGAGCAATTGGTCGAGCATGGCGGGGAATTGATCGAGCGGGATCATATTGGGACCGTCGCTGGGCGAGCTATCGGGGTCGGGGTGGGTTTCGAAAAACAGTCCATCGACACCGACGGCGACGGCGGCGCGGGCGAGCGGCGCGACCATGGCGCGATTTCCGCCCGTGGTTCCCCCAAGTCCGCCGGGTTCCTGCACGCTATGGGTCGCGTCGAAGACGACCGGCGGGCCAATTTCCCGCATCAGTGGCAAGGCGCGGAAGTCGTTGACGAGACGGCCGTAGCCGAAAAACGTGCCGCGTTCGCAGAGGAGAATGTTCGAGCAGCCGGCGGATTCCAGCTTGGCGACGACGTGACGCATGTCGCTTGGGGCCATGAATTGGCCTTTTTTCACATGAACGGCGCGGCCGGTTCGTGCGGCGGCCACCAGCAAGTCGGTTTGACGAGCTAAAAAAGCGGGAATCTGAAGCAAATCGCAAACCTCGGCGGCCGCCGCCGCTTGGTACGATTCGTGAATGTCCGTCACGACCGGCAAGCCGGTTAGCCGGCGCACTCGATCGAGCGACCGTAGCCCTTCTTCCAGGCCCGCGCCGCGGAACGAATCAATGCAGGTACGGTTCGCTTTGTCGAAAGACGCCTTAAAGACCAATTGCACAGGGCGAGTCGAGGCAATTTCGGCGAGACACGTAGCGATTCGCAGCGTGAGCTCGTCCCGTTCCAGCACGCACGGGCCCGCGATGAGCAGGAGCGGGTGGCCTCGACCGCAACGGTAGGGGCCGATCTGCGCGGGATGAGCGGACATGGACGATTTCCCGGGGCGACAAGACAGCTTTCGGGGAAGTATATCGCTCGAACCGACGGCGGGCGAGTCGCTTCCCGCTATTGACGGCACCGGGGTTATGGCTTAACAATGTATGCCTTCGCCGCCACCGGCTGGCCAGCGTAGCTACAACGGTAGAGCACCGCTTTCGTAAAGCGGGGGTTACGGGTTCGAATCCCGTCGCTGGCTCTTCGGAGCCCTAGGAGTCCCCCCAAGGAACGAGTTTCCATGATCACACCCGCCCAAGTGGACGTGAAGGATATTGTCCTCGCTAACAACACGTTCGGTCCGCGGGAAATCGAATTGTTAGTGCAGGCTGTGGCCACGGACGCTGTTCAATTCGGCATCGTTCGGGACGCGGTCGCGGAACTCGAATCGCGGGAAGAGACCACGCCGGCCGCTGCGGTGCGACTCGGTGTCTGCCTGTATCTGCTGGGCCGTTACGCCCGAGCCGCCGAAGTGTTGGCGAAAGCCGACGGTGGGGCGCTCGCACATTATTATCTAGGCAAATCCAAGGTCGCGCTGGACCAGTACGAGTCGGCGCTTGCGAGCTACCAAGCCGCGAAGATCGCGGGATATAACTCGGATTACTGCCAGTTGGCGGTCGCCGAGTCGCAACGGTTGAGCGGCAAGCTGGATGAAGCCCTGTCGACGCTCGATAAGCTCTCCGGCGCGGTTGAGCAGACGGCTGAGTATCTTTACCAGCGAGCGGCGACGATTGCGGCTATTGGTGGCAATCCGCAAGAAGTTTGCGCCCTCTACGAGCGAGCGGTGGCGACCGACGAGAAGCATTCCGGCGCCTTGTTTGGATTGGCGGTCGAAAATGATCGGCATGGCAACGACGAGTCCGCCATTCAGCTTTATCAGCGAGCCGCCTCGTGCTATCCGACGCACGTGGGAACGCTGCTGAATCTGGGCGTGTTGTATGAAGATCGGCAGCAGTACGACCGCGCGATCTCGTGCTATCAGCGCATTTTGGATGTGTATCCGGCTCATGATCGGGCCCGTCTGTATTTGAAGGATGCGACCGCCGCGGATGCTTCGGCCGACGAGAGCGGCGCGAAAACCACCGATCGGCTCGCTCAAGTGTTGGGACGGCCCATCTCCGACTTCGAGTTGTCTGTCCGCAGCCGCAATGTTCTGCAGAAGATGAACATTCGCTCGGTGGGCGATCTGGTTCGGACGACGGAACAGGAGCTATTGTCGAGCAAGAACTTTGGCGAGACGTCGCTGGTTGAAATCCGCGATTTGCTCGGTACGCTCGGCCTTTCGATCGGGCAGTTCGCCCACGAGCGGGCGGAAGCGGAAGTTATCGACACGGCCGCCTTGCCGAGCGATGCGGCCGCCTTGTTGGATCGTCCTGTGGCGGAGCTCAATCTTTCCGTGCGGGCTCGTAAGTGCATGGTGCGATTGGGTATCAATTTGCTGGGTGAATTGGTCCGACGGACGGGCGACGATTTGCTGGAGTGCAAGAACTTTGGCGTGACGAGCCTCACCGAGGTTCGTGAGAAGTTGTCGACCATCGGCCTGAAGCTCCGCGGCGAGTAGCGTGCGTCGCGAGTAGCACGCGCTGCGAGTGGTGGCCGCCATCTCAAACGTGCGTGGCGAGCAGAGTGTGGGGTAGATCCACTTCGCGTGGCACGGCAGAGAGCATTCCGTGAGTGGAACGGCCGGATTTGGATTTTCGGTGTTGCGGCGGAGTTCTGATTGCCGCGCTCGCCGGTCGGTTTTTCAAACGCCCCATGGCGCCGTGCAGTTACCGGCGTTTATGCCAGTGGGCACTTTGGGTACGGTGAAGGGCATTCCCCTAGAGATGCTACGCGCCACAGGCGCGGAAATGATCTTGGGGAACACGTACCATCTTGCGTTGCGTCCCGGGGCCGATGTGGTGGCCGACTTGGGCGGTCTGCATGGCTTTTCGGGGTGGCGTGGGCCGATTTTGACCGACAGTGGCGGGTTCCAGATTTTTAGCCTTTCGCAGCAGGCGAAGATTACGGAGCGGGGGGCGGAGTTTCGTTCGCACATCGACGGGAGCCGATTCGAGTTGACGCCGGAGAAGGCGATCGCGATTCAGGAGCAACTGGGAAGCGACGTCGCGATGGTGCTCGACCATGTGCTGGGTTTGCCAGCGCCTCGAGAGGATCTGCGTGATGCCTGCGAGCGTTCGACAAGGTGGGCGGAACGGTGTCGGCGAGCGGCGACACGTTCGGACCAGGCGCAATTCGCGATTGTTCAGGGCGGGTTGGACCCGGACTTGCGGGTGTCGAGCGCTCGGTCGCTGGTGGCGCTCGATTTTCCCGGTTATGCGATTGGCGGTTTGAGTGTTGGGGAGTCGCCTGAGGAGATGTATCGGATGATCGACGTCGTCTGTCCGGAATTGCCGGAGGACAAGCCGCGATACCTGATGGGAGTTGGTCGACCGGAGGATCTGGTGGAAGCGATGGAGCGGGGCGTCGATTTATTCGATTGCGTGATGCCGACCCGCAACGGACGCAATGCGTTGGCGTTCACTCATGCCGGGCCGGTGCGGTTGCGCAACAAGGTTCACGAGCGTGATCGGCGTCCGTTGGAGGCCGACTGTCCTTGCCCGGCATGTGGCCACAGTCGCGGCTATTTACGGCATTTGTTCCAAGCCGGCGAAATGCTTGGCCCGATCCTGCTTTCGATTCACAACGTGACGTATTACCAGCGGCTGGTCCGCGAGGCGCGGGAGGCGATTGAGGCGGACGCATACGTCGAGTTCGCGGCGCGGCGCC
>JBJTOW010000383.1:0-7233 GCA_046074805.1 Planctomycetota bacterium
TAGCTGCCAGTCCTCAGCAGAAAGTCAACTCGGCGAGCGGCTTGGAGGAAGGCGGCATCGACACGGCCACCACGCGGCATCGGCGCGTCGCTGTCCATCCATTGATCGATCTTGCGGTTCGCGGCGATCACCGACGTGTGGCTACGGCGGCCAAAGTACTGGCCGATCTCCGACAGGGCGGACCGCGTGTACTTGCGGGCCAGCCACATCGCCAACATCCGCGGTTGGCTGACCGCCCGTTGCTTGCCGTCCGATTGCAGGCTGCGCGAGTCCAGTCCGAACGCCTCGCAGACGGCCTGTTCAATATCCGGCAAGCGGATCACTCGGCGAGAAACTCGCAGTAGGTCGACGAGCGTTCCCTCGGCAAGCTCGCGGGTAATCGGTCGCGACCAAGCTTGGCTCGCCGCTTGCAGGCGCCACAGCGCCCCCGACAACAACCGCGCGTCGCCCTGCACACCATCGACAATGAGGTCAAGCACCGCGGCCGGCGCCTTCACTCCGCGTTGTTGGCAATGGTGGCGCAAGATGCCAAGGCGAGTTTCCGCGTCGGGCGGTTCGAGCCGACACACGAGTCCGCCGCACAGGCGATTGCCCAGTTCCTTACCCAATCCGGTGATGTCCTGCGGCGGGCGGTCGGCGGTCAGCACCAGTTGCCGGCCCGATCGCTGCAGCATGTCGAGTGTCGACTGCAGCTCAATCAATGTGGCTTTCTTCCCAGCGAAGAAATGAACGTCATCCAAGATCAACAAATCGACATCGCGGTATTTCCGCCGGAAACTCGGCAACCCCGTTCCCTTCAGCGCTTCCACGAACTGGCTGGTGAACTGCTCCGCCGACAACATCACGGCACGCCGGCCAGGAAATCGTCGCCGGGAATCCTGCAGCAGGCAGTCGACGAGCAGCGATTTGCCGCTGCCGCTCGGTCCGTACAAATAAAGCGGCGAAACGCTACCCGGCTGCCGCGCGACCGATTGCACGGCCGTTAGTGCCAATTGATTGCACGGTCCCACCACCACGTGGCTCCAGTGCGCGGGCGAACGCGCCAGTGGCGGCGTTGCGGCCGACACATTTGGACGGGCCGAAGGAGCGGTCGCCGCAGAGCCAACATCGCGACGCGTCGCCGCAATGCTCTCTGCCGGAAGCGGAGCGGCGGGACTCGAAACGGCGGGACTTTTCGCCGACCGGCTCTTCGTAATCGGGCTCTTGGTGGCAGCCACCGCCACGACTGAACCTTTGCCGGTCGAGTTCCTCGCGGAGGACACCTTAGCGGTCGGGCCCATCGAAACTGGCAACTTATCAACAGACCCCGTCGCGGTAGGACTGGCCGCAGCGCCACCCTTCGCAGCTGGACTCTTCGCGGCTTGCCCCTTCGCAGCTGGACCCTTCGCAGCTGAACTCTTCGCAGCTGGACTCTTCGCGGCTGGACTCTTCGCGGCTGGGCTCTTCGCGGCCGAACTCTTCGCGGCTGGGCTCTTCGCGGCCGAACCCTTCGCGGCTGGGCTCTTCGCGGCCGAACTTTTCGCGGCCGAACTTTTCGCGGCTGGACTCTTCGCGGCCGGACTCTTCGCGACAGAACTCTTCGCGGCGTTGATCGACTTGGACGAACGACTCGCCTCCCGTCGGCGTTTGGACGGTTGGCTGACGGCCGACGGCTTCGTGAGCGAATAAGGCTCGGATGTGGATTCCAACCGCGTGTGGTCTTCCGCTGGACGGTTGCTGGTCGCCGCTTGGTCACCAGTGACAGCGGCGACGGGCGACACAGCGTTAGAGTCTGTGACGTCTCCGAAAAGCGGACGGGTTGCGGGAGTGCCAACCTGTTGGGCGTCGATATCGTCAGCGGTGCGAGGTGGAGTCACGGCATTCCGCTTGGACGGGACAGGAACGGCGGAAACGCCGGAAGCGTTTCCAGACACCAGACGAAAATCGACATCGGCGGAACCGGTAACCTGACGGCAGGCCGATTCTATCGACCCGCGCAATTTATTTCGCAGACGATCAAGGGTGAAGATGTCTGTCGCGAAAACCTGAAGACTCGCGCCGTTCCAGGCGAAGGAAGTACGGGTGGAGAACCATAGATCAAAGGAGTCCGATCCGATTTTTTCGGCGAGCACGGCGGCCACTCGTGCCACGATCTCCTTATCGTCCTTTCCCACGTTCCTTAGACTCCTCGGCACGCAGTTCAACCCCGGTAGGCAGTTCACGGTAGACAACCAACGCGGTTCGATCTCTGTCGGCATTCCGCGTCCGGCCGACCCGGGAATTCACGGCGTTCAGGAAGAACGGGCCGGATTGTAAGCTAGCAGTCCACGCTGTCAAACGACGCTAGCAACCGGTCGTTCACAGTCCACCCAAAGGATCGCGGCCGTTGGTCGTTTCCTCAATGGCCAGACAGGTTTCTGGCTGTTCGGCGGCTGCGAAAGTCGATGGCGAACAATCGTGGCCGGGCCGGTCGGCGCGTGGAAAAGTTGTCGCTAGCTTGTCTTGCTAGCCAGCGGGAATTCTTCGGATCTTCTTAACTCGCAACGCTTAACATTGCGATAACCAAAAGCGACGACACTCGCTTGTCCCTTTCGAAGGATCGAAAGCCATGAGCTCATTTGCGACGCGTGCTTCACGCGTTTCCAGCGCGACGCGGCGGCGGGAGGCTCTCGCGGCCTCTGGCCACCCCGCAATCTTTGCTTATTCCTCTCGGCTTTTCGCGAGCCGCCTACGCCTCGTCCGCTGGTTGGCTGTGGCAGCCGCCGTACCAGTCGCCATGAGCTTCGTGGAGCGCCCGGCGATGGGACAGTTGATTCTCAAGAAACGGGCTCCGACGAGTGTCGCGGCGCGGCCCGTTTTGGCGCCGTCGCCGAGTGATCGGGGTTATGCCTATCCGGGTGGTTACTCGACCGGCTACGCTGGCGCTTACGCTAGCCGCTATCCGGGGCCCGTAACCACGGCCTATCAGGGCACCTACGCCAACCCTTACCCCGGGGAAACGGTGATCCGGGACTCCTCGACGGAGTCGGGAACGGCGATCCCCGCAGCGCCGGGATTTTTGGGAATGACGGCCGAGGAGGAACCGCGGACCGGCGCGCTCACGGTGGTGATCGTCAAGGGTAACAGTCCCGCCGAGCGGGCTGGAATCCGCGTCGGCGACCAGTTGTTGGCGATCGAGGGCCGAGCGGTACGCAGTCTCGATCAGTTCGCGCAGATCCTGGAATCGCGGCCTGCGGGAGCGCGAGTGTCGTTCGAATTGGCCCGCAACGGGCAGCGTCAAGCTGTCCTGGCGGTGCTAACCAAACGAGCGGCTCCGAAATCTCGGACGGCCTCCTCAGGTTCCCTGGTAGCTCAATCCCCCGCGCCGCTGCCGCCTCCTACCGTGATGCCACCCACGGACGAAGACTCATCGGCTCCAACTCTGTCAGCCCCGGCCCTATCGCCACCCGCTGCCCCAAGTTACTCGGGGCAGAACGTCCGCAACCCACCATTGCCCTACAGCCAGCAGCCACCGTACGGGCAAGCTCCACAGTACGGCCAACAGCCACAGTACGGCCAACAGCCACAGCCCGGCCAACTGCCACAGCCCGGTCTAGCGCCACAGTACGGTCAACAGCCACAGCTCAGTTCACAGCCCCAATACGCGCCACAGCCTCATTACGCGCAACAGCCTCAACATACGCCACAACCCCAATACGCGCCACAGCCTCAGTACTCGCAACAGCAAGGATCGAGCCAGCCGCCGGGCGGCAACCAGCCACCACCCTTCGGGCCACGGCCGACCTATGGCAACTCGACAGGAGCTGGCCCCACGCCAGCGTTGAATGGCCCGGCCTACTCATCGGCCGGAATTCACTCGTCGGCTCCCGGCGCCGCTCCTGGAGTGTCGCCGGTTGAAGTAGCGCGGGAGTTGTCCGAGATGCGTCAGCAACTGGGATCGGTGCAATCCCGCATGAGCCAACTGGAGAACCGGCTACGAGAGGCCCCAGACGTTGCGTCTGGGGCGGGTCTATCATCCCCAACACCATCACAGCCAACCCCGGCGCCAACGCCGGCCACGCTGACTCCGACGCCAGCATCGCCAACTCCCACGCCCGCGTCTCCCGCACTTACGCCAGCGGACGCTCCGACGCTTTTGGAACCTCGGTAATAGAAACGCTTCGCAAGCCTCGCCCGGTCCGCTGTTTTTCGGTCAGCGACTGGGCCGATTCGCCCGCAACCACGCCTGCATATCGCGACTGACCTCGAAGCGGCTGTTCGGCGGACTGAGTTCCAGCAACACTTCCTGCCGCTGATTGGGTAGCTGGCTGGAGATGATGGCGGGCCGCCGGATTGCCAAAACGCTGGTCGCGCGACCATTCCATCGCCGTGTGAAAAGTTCCGCGGCGAATGACGGTTCCCGGCGGAGTCCTTGGCTGGCGGACCAAGCGGTCACACGCCGCGCGTCGCCTGTCGTCCCTTGGAAAGCGATAAGTTGTAGTCGGCCCCAGGCATCAAAGTAGTAAGTCAGCGAACCGGCGAGGTCATCGGCGGCCATCCCCGTGACCAAAGGAACCCGCAGCCCCTGCCAGCCTTCGTCGCTGCGGACTGGAGAGACACGGGACCACTGATCGGTGACCCATTCGGGAACGATTTCAAAGCGGAACAACGCGTCAAAGTCGGCGTTGGCAGGCCCGGCGAGCCGTGGTCCGTCCGCGGGAAGTTTTGCGATTTCGTCGCTACCGGCCCCCAGTTCGCCGGTTTGCGAATCGACAGGCTTCAGAGTTGAGACGAATGGAAAACTGGTTTCGCTCGATTCAAAGCCAGTCGCGGGGCCGCTGCCTCCCATACCGCTGAAGGGACCATGGACGCTTTCGGGTTCCGTGGCGGGCGGGGCGGCTGTCAGCTGTTGAAGATAGTTGAGCGCGCGCGACTTCCACGCGGTGGTAACCTGGGGATTGGACCACAGGTAGGGCCCCGCTACGGCTCCAACAAAGCAGGCGAACCAGAACAGCCGTCGCATACGCTCGATCTTCGACCAGCGGTCGGCTGGGACACCGCTGACCCCCAAAAATCGCCTTTCTTTCCGCGAATACCGTCTTTGCGGCGCCCCCGAGCGGGGTGCCGCCAAGTAATAGCTGTGTGAAGACGTAAACGTTGCGTAAAAGCGGTCGGGAACGGATCGGGACGGTGTGACAGCGAGGGCGAATTCCACTAGATATTGTGCCGTCGCGGCGGGTTCGCTCGCCATCGTCCGTCCCTCCACAACGTCTCGCAGGTTTTCCCACTATGGCTATCGCCGAGAACGTCTCGATCGAGCAGCAAGAACAAACCGATTTTCCCGCTTACGCGCCGCCATCGGAACGCGTGTCGGAACCGGCGCCAGCCGCATTCGGCGAGAAGCTTTACATGGTCGCCGCGGTCGTGCTTCCCCCCATCGGCCTTTTCGCGGGCATGGCGCTGGCTTGGCAATACGGCTTCATGGGCTGGAGCTACGTGGCGATGTTCGTCGCGGGATGGATCCTGACGGCGTCGGGAATCACGATTGGCTTCCATCGCCTGATCACGCACCGCTCCTTCGAGACCCACCGATTTGTCCGAGCATTCTGGATGATGATGGGCGCGTTGGCCGTGCAGGGCTCGCCGCTCGTATGGTGCGCGGTGCATCGCCGGCATCATTCGTTGTCGGATCAGCCGGGCGATCCGCACTCGCCGCATCTCGAAGGCGAAGGATTGTGGGCGGCGATGAAAGGTTTTTGGTTCGCGCAGGTCGGCTGGCTCTTCTCCGGCTACTGGGCCTCGCCCGAATTGGAGCGATATGTTCCGGACCTGTTGGAAGACCGGCTGCTGGTGATCGTGAACAAGTTCTATTACATGTGGGTGCTGGTCAGCTTGGCGATTCCGGCGGCCATTGGCTACGCGATCGACGGCCCATGGGGCGCATTGCTGGGCTTGTTGTGGGGAGGACTGGCGCGCGTCTTCTTCACGCACCATGTCACTTGGGCGATCAACAGCGTTTGCCACTTGATGGGAAGCCACGATTACGAATCGGGCGACGAAAGCCGCAACAACCCGATTTGCGCGTTCCTGGCGATGGGCGAAGGGTGGCATAACAACCACCACGCGTTCCCGACGTCGGCGCGGCACGGCTTGGAATGGTGGCAGTTCGACAGCAGCTGGATCGTGATTCGCTCGATGCAGATGCTGGGCTTGGCCTGGAACGTCAAGGTTCCGCCGCAACGAATCCTGGATGCCCGACGCGTGGCCAAAAAGTAAGTCGGCGGCCTATTCGCGGGCCTGAGTGTCACGCGGTGGAGATAATCACGATCGCCGCGTGTTGACCGGCGTTTTCAACTTCGTCCGCCGAGCATTCGCCGGCGGTATTGGACGTCGTTCACCGCATGTTCGCCGCATGTTCGCCGACAGTTTCCACTTCGTCCGCCAACAATTAGTTGGCGGATTCGGCTTCGTCCGCTGCTTCTTCGGCCGTGCGGCCACCGAGCTCACGATCTAAATCGAGCAGCGCCGACGGATCGTCTTTCAGCAGTTCGAATTTGGCGACGATGTCACGCACCGTCCGCTCTTCTTCAACTTGCTCGCTGATGAACCACTGCATTTCGACCAACGCCGCGAACGCCTTTTCCTTGAACGCCAATTCATACAGCGAATCGATGCGGCGACTGACTTCCTCTTCTTGCTTCAAAGACTCCTGGAACACCTCGCCGATCGACCCGTAGGCGACCCGCGGGGCGCGGATTTCCCGGAGCACCACCTTGCCGCTCCGGGCCAACAGAAAGTCGTACAGCTTCATGGCATGCTGGTACTCTTCCTGGCTTTGAACCCTCAACCATTGGGCACAGCCGCGAAAACTAATACTGTCGCAGTAAGCGGACATCGCCAAGTAGTTGTAAGACGAGAACAACTCGGTGCTAATCTGCACGTTCAACGCGTCCTGAACCACGGCACTCAACATCGCATCGTTCCTTTGGCTTGTACCAAGCACTAGAACCCTTCTTCCAACACCTGTCGTACGATAGCCGGCTCCAGCCCAAGTGCCCACCCCGCCGCCGCCGCCGCCATCAACGCGTCGCTCGCCGCCTCCGCCGAGTCATCGAAGACCGCCGCCAATTCACTATCTCCGGACGACATTGCCGCGTCGGCTGTAAACGCGGATGCTGCCACCGCGTCGGCTGTAACCGCGGATGCTGTCACCGCGGATGCCGCCACTTTGGATGTTCCCACGGTCGCGGCGATGGCGGTGATCGAGGCGGCCGG
>JBJTOW010000384.1:0-3639 GCA_046074805.1 Planctomycetota bacterium
GGCGCTGCCGGGGGTGCGAGGAAATGGGATCACATCGCGGATATTGCTCATTGATGTCAGGAACAACAGCAGCCGCTCAAGTCCCAGCCCGAAGCCCGCGTGCGGGATCGTTCCATATCGCCGCAAGTCCAGGTACCACCAGTAGGCGGCTGGGTCGAGTCCGGCGGCACCTAGACGTTGTTCGAGCACCTCGAGCCGCTCTTCGCGTTGGCTGCCGCCAATGATCTCGCCGACTCGGGGCATTAGCACGTCCATCGCCCGCACCGTCCGACCGTCGTCGTTGAGGCGCATATAGAACGCTTTAATCTCCTTCGGATAGTCATATAAAATGACCGGGCTTTGAAAATGCTTCTCTGTTAAATATCGCTCGTGCTCGGATTGCAAATCGACGCCCCATTTCACGGGGTACTCGAAAGACTGGCCACTTTTCTCCAGAATCGCCACCGCTTCGGTGTAAGGCAAACGAATAAAGTCGCTCTTGACGACTTTGTCGAGCGTTTCCAGCAAGGTATGGCTTTCGTCGATCCGCTCGTTGAAAAACGCCATGTCCTCCGCGCAGTCGCGCAGGGTGTCGCCAATCACTCGTTTCAAAAACGACTCGGCCAATTCCATGTTGTCCGTCAGATCGTAAAACGCCATCTCCGGCTCGATCATCCAGAACTCAGCCAGATGCCGCGACGTGTTGCTGTTTTCCGCTCGGAATGTCGGGCCGAAGGTGTAGATCCGACCAAGCGCGCAGGCGAAAATCTCCCCTTCCAATTGGCCGCTCACCGTCAAGAACGACGGCCGATGGAAAAAGTCCTGTGTGAAATCCACCTTGCCGGCTGTGCGGGGCGGCTTGTCGGCGTCCAGCGTCGTGACGCGGAACATGGCCCCCGCCCCTTCGCAATCGCTCGCCGTGATGATCGGCGTGTGGACGTAAAAAAAGCCTTGCTCTTGGAAGAACTGGTGTATGGAGTAGCTGACGCGGTTTCGCACCCGGGCCATCGCGCCGAAAGTGTTCGTCCGTGGCCGTAGGTGGGCCCATTCCCGGAGTTTCTCGAACGAGTGCTGCTTTTTTTGGAGCGGATACGCCTCAGGGTCGGCCCAGCCATGCACCTCGATGCGGCTCGCCCGCAGTTCGGTCGCCTGCCCCTTCCCGCCCGACGCCGTGATCGAACCTTCCACAGTCACGCTGCAACCGACCGCCAATCGCTTCACATCGCTTTCGTAGTTGGCCAAACCGCTGTCGGCGATCACTTGAAGATTCACAAGACTGGAACCATCGTTCACTTCCAAAAAGCTGAAACCGCCCTTGGAATCGCGGCGAGTACGAATCCAGCCCTTGATCCGCGCGGTTCGGCCAATGGCCGCCGCCTCCCGAGCCGCCCGCACACTCATGCCGTCCATCGATTTTCCTTCCTCTTCCTTCGCCGCCACACCAGTCGCCGTCATTCCACTTATTGTCATTCCACTCGGCGCCGCGTAACCGACTCGTCCCACATTGTGGGAATCAACGACGTGAGTCGGCAAGCCCCGCCGATCAGGGACGGACAGAGAGGATCAGCGGCGCTTGGAATCGCGCGGCGCCGGACTTCGCCCGCAATTCCGCAACCAACTCGACAATTCGAGTCGGTTCGGCGACCTGGAAATCGTAGACCGCGACCTGCGGCTGGCTGTCGCCGACCACTTTATTGTCACGCTTGGCGCCGGAAATCCTCAGACCGGCCCCTGTTCCCGAGTCTTCCATGAGCGGATCGAGTTTGCTCGACGCGATCCGAGCCTCCAGGCGGTAGTTGCCCTGGGTCAGCAATACTTTCTGCCGCCACGAAGCGACACAGCGGCCGCTCGGCCCGGCCTCGATCACCAGTTCCATGGGCCGACCATCCCGCTCTACGATCGACAGCTTCGCATCGGACGATTCTTGCCCCGGCGCCCATCCGGTCGCCAGCTCGACGCGTCCCTGCGCGTTGAATTCCAGCGGCAGTGGCTCGGCCCGCAGCAACTGCTCGGCGATCGAGCGCGACCGGGCAGCCAAGCGGTCCCGCAGTTCGCGGACCCGGTCGGCGTGGGCGGCCGCCCTGCCACGATCGATCGCTTCGAGCACCGGCTTGAGTCGGGCCGCTGCTTGATCGGCCAGCGCGCTGAGCTTGTCTGGCGCGAACAGCGGTTGTAAGGCGACAATCCGCTTGCGATACGCCGCGCGCCACCGCGGATTGCCCATGACAGCGGCCGACACAATAGCTCCATTATTATCAAACAGCGGGAAGTTCGGGTCGCCGAACATTTGGTCCATGCCGTGCGGCAGGAAATATCCGCGTTTTGATTTCGGATCGAAATACAGACGATAATTGTTTCGGTTGCATGAATAGCCATCCCAGTGGCAACCGAGTCGTTCCAGCGCCATGAAGTTCAGATAAGCCTCCACATCCAAATGCTCGGCGATCCGCAGCCAACGCGTTTCCGGCTGAGGTTCGCGGCAGGCGGCGGTCAAAGCTTTCACATCCGAATGGTCGTCGGGACCGTCGCCCAAATCCTTCTCAATGTTGGCGTCGATATCCATAAGAAAGCCGCCGTCGTAGAGATTTCCGTCGGTGGCGGAGAAGTGGCGTTTGAGAAAGCGTTTGTCAAAGCCCTCTTTTAACACATACAATCCCAGGTCGCGTCCGTTGAGCCAAACGCGAGCATGGGTCACTCGCGGCGCTGGCAAGCCCGCTTGCTGGCACAGTTTCCAGCAAATCCATTCGTTGAGATACGATTCGTCCTGAACTGAATTGTTGAGATGGAACTTTTCCAGGTCGTGGAACCGTTGACCGGGGACGTTTTTGTCGGTGTTGAGCGTCAGTGCGGGGCGATCATTGATGTCGCGAAAACTTCCCGCCGCCCCTTTCAACTTCAACGCGACCTTCCCGAGTGTCGCGCCCCCCTCTTCGACGATCGTCGCCTCGGCGTACCGCCGAGCGTCCTCCCGCAGGCGCTGCATGTTTTGCGGATTGATGTCGATCCGCAACCGCGGAATCCGCCCTTCGTCAAACAGCGAGTCGCTGGCGTCCTTCTTTGCCGGCGCGACCCGGTACGTCCCGACACCTCCCGGACCACCCGCTGGCTGTGGACCGGCGACCGGGGCCGCGACCGAAACCGCAGGCGCGGATTGGCCCATGAGCCACGCTGGACTGCTCGCCAGAAATGTCCAGCATGTTGCGACCACTACCGCCGTCCATCGCCATTGAGGCAGGCGACGGCACCGGCGACTGGGGCACGTTTGGCCATCGTCAGCGGCCGCATTAAGGCGGCCGACGTTGAAATCGCGATGAATAGCAGACACTGAGGCGTAAACCATGGGCGGACCCTCGAGTTCGGATGATGCCGATTTTTAACCCGAGCGATCGGCTGGGGGAATCGCCCTCGGTGTTCCACCACAGCTTTTGGGCTGTGGACGGAATTGCGTCGCTTCGCCATTTCGCGACAGCGGTCGTGGCGGGATCTACCAGGTCCCGTTTCCAACGGCACGAGCCAAACTCGGAAGCTAGAGACTACCGCAACCACTCGATGACGACTTGCCGCAGCGAGTCGGGCAGCACCGCCGCCTGCGTCATTTCCGATTGAGCGTCCACGAGCATCCGGAAGGACTTGCCACCCCGAAGCACCGTGAAGCTCAAC
>JBJTOW010000385.1:0-3052 GCA_046074805.1 Planctomycetota bacterium
CGCCCGCGATACGCCGCCAAAGAGTCTCCGGGGCGGCGCGGAGCCAGACCGTGAGGCCGTTGCGGAGCGCCTCGCGGTTCTCCGGCCGCAGAATCACGCCGCCGCCCCACGATACCACCAATCCATCACGGGCGGTCAACGCCCGCACGGTCTCGGATTCGCGGTCGCGAAACAACGGCTCGCCACCCGCGGCGAACAAGTCGCGGATCGAACAACCGGCGGCCGACTCGAGCCATTCATCGGCGTCCACGGCTGTCGCCCGCAAGCGTTCCGCCAGCAATCGAGCGACGGTCGTCTTGCCCGTGCCTCGATAGCCAATCAAGTAGACATTCATAGGCGGTTCCTGGCGCCGCTCCATGGCCGACGGCGCGTGTTTAGCGAGCGAGCCGTTTTAGGGCGCTAGGACCGAGCGGCGGAGATACTGCGCAGCACTTGGTCGCGCATCGCTTGCACGGGTGGCGTTTGACCCGTGAAGATTTCGAACTGTCGAGCGGCTTGGGCCACGAACATGTCGACCCCGGTAATCACCTGGCTGCCCGCCTCCCGGGCGTGTTTGACGAGCAACGTTTGTTCGGGGTTGTAAATCGTGTCGAAGACGACGGTCCGCGGCCCAAACCAACTGGCCTCGAGCGGCGATTCGTCGACATTGGGATGCATGCCAATCGGCGTGCAGTTGACGACCAGATCATAACGTTCCCGGCCACGATCTTCCCACGACATGGTTTCACACGCGAAGCGGCGAGCTAGTTCCGTCGCCCGTTCTGGCGTGCGGTTGGCGATCACGCAAACCGCGCCCGCCGACCGCAGGCCGTAAACCACGGCCCGCGCCGCTCCGCCCGCCCCGAGGATCAACGCTCGCACGTGGGCAAGCGGCTTCTCGACTCGCCTGTCGACCGAAGAGGCCAACGCGGGTTCGGCCCGGAACGACGCACCATTCGCGGCGCTTTCGGCGGTGGCGGTGGCACCGCCGGCGGAAGACGTGTAAGACACGGAGGACGCAGAAGCCGCGGGGCCCAATGCCCTTAGAATGCTGGACATCGCGGCGTCGCAGTCGGTGTTCGCGCCTATCGCGGTCGGCCCCGTCAGGTCGATCGTGTTGACCGCGCCAATCTGTTCCGACGCCTCATCGGTGCGCGAGAGCAGCCGAAGCGCCTCTTCCTTGTGCGGAATGGTGACGCTCAGCCCCTTCACGCCGAATTCGCGGCAATTCGCGAGAAACGTCGGCAGTTCTTCGCGGCCCACGCGAAACGGAACATAGACCTTGTTGAGCCCCAACCGGGCGAAGCCCGTGTTATGGATCCGCGGGCTCATACTGTGGGCGACCGGGTCGGCGACAACGCCGTAGACCTCCGTGTCGGCGTTGATCTTGTCGGCGCGGTAAAGCTCCCGCATGTCTTTGTAGGACAGTTGGCCCGGGGCGAGCGACCGGTCGGAGTGGAACGCGGCGAAACTGAACGGCGAACCGAATTTCAAGCAGAGCACCCGCGATGGCATCCCCACTTCGCCCATGCATAATCCGACTGTGGGGATCTTCGCGGACTGAACGAGCCGCATCATCCGCAGATTGTCGTGCTGGCTGTGGGCCATCGTGGCAAGCTTGACGATGTCGGCGTCGAGCCCCGCCATCCGCGCATGGATCTCCTCGATATTCGCCGGTGTCTCACGGAAATTGTGGTAGCTGACGATCCGTTTCGTCTTGCCGTAACGGGGGATCGAAGCCGCGATGTCCTCTTCAAGGTCGACATAGTCGATGCCCGACACGATCGCCGAACGCAACAGCATCAGCCGCTCGCTCTCCGATTTCGTCCACTTGCCGCCATCGACCTCGCGGCGGCAGGTGAAAATCGCCGGACATGGCCGGTCAGCGAACAACCGCTGGAGATTCACCGGACGCACGATCCAGTCGACTCGCAGCTCGATCAGCCCGACGCCTTGTTCGGCCAAATACTTGTGTTCGGCGATCATCTCGCGATGCCGCCCCCGCCCGATGCTGACGCAAATCATGGAGCCTCTAAATCCGCTTGAATCGTTTGTCCAATTCGTCCTGCGTGAAGACCAACGCCGTCGGCCGACCATGCGGACAGTGATGCGTGTCTTGGAATAGATGCCGCTGTTGCAGCAAGGCGTCGACTTCGGCCGGTGACAATCGATCACCCGCCTTCACTGCCGCCTTGCAGGACATCATGTGCAGCATTTCGTCCACCAAATCCCGCGGTTCGGGCGTCTTGGCGTCGACCATCAGCAAGTCCACCACCTGCCGCAACAATTCCTCCACGCCCAATCTTCCCAACATCGCCGGATAACTGGTCACCAGCACCGTGTCGCCTCCGAATGGCTCGACGGCGAACGCCAACCGTTCGAGCACCAGGCGGGCTTCGAGCACCGCCGCGCATTCGGCCGGCATGAGCGTCACCGGAATCGGAACGAGCAACCGCTGCGACTCCAGTCTGTCAGTCAACACTTTCGCTCGCAACTGTTCGTACAAGATCCGTTCATGCAAGGCATGTTGGTCGATGACCACCATGCCATCCTCGGACTCCGCGACCAAATACCGATTGTGAAGCTGGATCCCTCGGACCGCCGAGGATGAGGCATCTGGATTGCGGCTCGTCGAGTGGGCGACCGGAACGGAAGCCGGAGCGATCGTGGAAGCCGGAGCAATAGTGGGAGCTGGAGCGGCCGGATGATGGGGCAGGGGAATGGGAGCGGAAACGGGAACACTGGCGACTCCGACCGGATAGCTCGGCGGGAATGACGGACCGTCGGCCAACGCCGCCGCGGCTCGTCCAGAAGTTGCCGGCCGTTCCCCCTTGGCCCATGCCACCACTTGATCGCGATGGGCGGCGAATCGAGCCGCTTCGGGAAGCGGCGGCAGCACCTCGCGGCCGTCTCCGACCATCGGAGGCGCGGCCCGGTAAGCGGTCGCCGCTGTGAAACTCACGGGACCACCCACCGCTTGGCCAGCAGCGGCAGCGGGGCCCAAAAACGGCGCTGGCTCATCCAGTTCGATGACCCTCGCCACGCTCGCCGCCGTCCGATACGCCCCGCTGCT
>JBJTOW010000386.1:0-10629 GCA_046074805.1 Planctomycetota bacterium
GGGAAACTCGGGGGCTGCGCGTCGCACGGGAATTCCTCGGGTTGGTTCCCAACAGACTTAAGTATCCCGAACTCTCGTGGGAGACGCTGGAAGCGCGGGGCGAACTTAAGGTCGATGCGCGATCGGGACCCTCGGGACAGCCTCCGACATTCCGCATTGCGGGCCAGTTCCACCAAGGGCGGTGGGCCGAGCCGAATTGGCCTGCTCCGTTCTCCGATTTGGAACTTGATTTCACCGCGAATGCCGAAGGCGTTGAGGTGAAGCGGCTAGCTGGGCGATCCAGGGCCGCCGAATTCGAACTGGCAGGCCGCCGTCTTGGCTGGGGACCGAGCGCGCGGGTCGAAGCGGCGATGCAACTCCAACGGTTCACGTTGACACGCGCGTGGATCGAACTGGCTCCCGCCGCCTTGCGGGCCTCGTGGTCGCGTTTCGGCGTGCTTGGCGAGTTCGATGCGCGCGTCTCGGCGACCTATGACGGCGAGCGATGGCGCCCCGAGGGGCGTCTCGAGGGACGCAACTTGTCGGCCTCGGCCTATTTTTTCCCGTATCCACTGGCCGACGGCCGCGGCTCGCTGCAAATCGACGGCGATCGGCTCCGCACTTCGGACACGACTTTCCGAGTGCAAGGACGGCCGATTGAAGTGGCGTTCGACATTCGACAACCCGGCCCCGGTTTCACTGGCCACGCCACTGTGCGGGCCCCCGAGGGAGTGCCGATCGACGAGCCGCTTCTCGGATCGCTGGAAGGCCGCGTCGCCACCTTCTTTCGCTCGTTGCAACCACGGGGCGAAATGCTGGTGGAAGGCCGGGTCGAACGGCGGGCGCCGGGCGAGCCGCTGAAACGGTGGGTTGAACTTCAACTCCGACGCGCCGCCATCCAGTACACCGTGTTCCCGTATCCGATTGAACGAATCGAAGGCAAGATCCGCATGGAGGACGATGTCTGGCGGATCGGCGAACTGACAGGACGCAATGACAGCGCCTACGTGGTCGCTCGCGGCGAGTGGCTCGCGAGGCCGAAAGGCGGATCGCTCCGCATGGAAGTCGAGGCCTACGACGTGGCGCTCGAAGAGGAATTGCGAACGGCGCTCACCCCTGGAGTGCAACGGTTGTGGTCCGAACTGCAACCGCGAGGCACGATCGATTACATGGCGATCGGCCTGCGTTACCCGCGCGAAGATGGGCAGCTGGGCATCGACTTGATGCTGCAAAAAAATCCGCCCTCGAAAAACATCGAGGGCCGCAATATCACGCTCAGGCCCCAACGCTTTCCTTACCCATTGGACAATGTAGTCGGCAATCTTCGCTACGTTGATGGCGCGTTGGAGATGGAAAGCCTGCGGGCTGAACATGCCCGCACCACCTTCCAAGGCCGCGCGCAGGGACGCGTGGAGGCGAATGGCGCCTGGACCATTGGCTTCCAGGATTTGGTCGCCGACCGCCTGCAACTGGATCATGATCTGCTAGCCGCGTTGCCCGGACCTACGGCCGCCGCACTCGCCAAGATGGAATGGAGCGGGCCCATCAACGTCGATGGCTCGATTACCGCTCGCGGAGGATCGCCTTCACCAGCCTCGCCCTCCCAGACAGTCTCGACGTCGGCGGTCGAGTTTTTCCCCTCACCGACCACGCCGGCCTTGCTAGGCGTCGAGTGGGATGTGCGAGTCGATGTGGAAAATGGCCGATTGAAATTGGCGGCTCCCGTCGAGCAGATCCGGGGCGCGGCGCGTCTGGTCGGTGGTTGGAATGAAATCGGCTGGAATTCCGAAATCGAACTGGCGGTCGACTCCGCGTTCGTCCATGGTGTGCATCTGACGAAGATCGCCGGCCCGCTGTATCTCTCGCCCGACTCGTTGATCGCCGGTGACACCTGGGCGCGAAAACGCCGTGGCACGACCTCGCAAATCACCGACAGTCCGCCTGGAATCGCGAACTCGAATCCCGCCAATCCCCTGATTACCTCTAATCCCACGAACAACGGTATCAAGGCGCCGCGGCAACTGACCGCGCGGGTCTGTGGCGGCCAAGTCGGGGTCGACGCCCTCCTGAAATTCAACTCGGAGACCGCGTTCCGCTTTCAGGCCGGCGCGCAAAATGTCAGCATGCGGGAAATGGCCCGCGAGTTGGCGGCGAAAACGCAGGATTTACAAGGCAGCGTGTTCGCCACGCTGCAAATGGAGGGCACAACCCGCGGTCCGCATACCTGGCGGGGCTTGGGAAAAGTCACCTGCCGCGACACCGATTTACAGCAACTGCCGGTCATGGGCGCGGTGCTTCGACCGAATGGAAAACGCTCGGAAGGACCCGCGCTGGCGTTGAGCGACATCGACTTCAGCGTGCAAGGCGACCGCGTTTACTTTGACCGAATTGACCTGAAAGGCGACCGTGTCACGCTGAAGGGCCATGGCGAAATGACGATCGAGCGGATTGTCGATTTGCAGTTCTACACGCTTGTCGGCCGCGAGGACTTTTGGGTGCCGGTGGTCAGCCCCGTGATTGCCGAGGCCAGTCGGCAAATGCTCGAAATCCACGTCAAAGGACCACTCGAAAACCCGGCGATCGAACGCAAGGCGGTGCCCGCGATCAACGACGCCTTGCGGCAAATGTTCCCGGAACTCGCGAGCCGCGATGACACTCCGCCACTGATCAATCGCCTGCCCACACCGCGACAACTGCTGCAAGGCCGTGGTCTGCGATAGCCCGACCTCCCGTTCCGCCTAGCGGGACCGAGCCTTACAATTTCGGCCCTTAACAGGGGATGGCCGCGATTGAAGGAGTTCGGGGATGCGATTCACGAAAATGCACGGGGCGGGAAACGACTACGTTTATCTTGATTGCGTCCGCCAGCCGCCCCCCGCCGACCCCGCCGGACTGGCTCAACGCATTTCCCATCGCCACTTTGGCGTGGGTAGCGACGGCCTGATACTCATTCGCCCCTCCGATCGCGCCGATGCTCGCATGCAGATGTTCAACGCCGACGGCAGCGAATCGGAAATGTGCGGAAACGGCATCCGCTGCGTCGCGAAGTACGTCTACGATCACGGAATCGCCACGAAGCCCACCTTGCGGATCGAAACCGGGGCTGGCGTCTTGTCGCTGGAAGTCGAAACGCGGGGCGGCAAGGTCGAGCGAGTCCGGGTGGACATGGGGCGTCCGATCCTGGAAGCCGCCCGCATTCCCACCACCTTGACCGGCTCGCCCGTGGTCAACGCGCCGTTGGAAATCGCGGGACGGCAGTTGTCCGTGACCTGCGTGTCAATGGGGAATCCGCACTGCGTGGTGTTTGTCGAAAAGGCGACGGACGAGTTTGTGTTGGGGCTCGGTCCGAAGATCGAGCGAGATCCGCGGTTCCCCGCTCGCGTGAATGTGGAGTTCATCGAAGTGGTTTCGCCCCGCGAGGTGCGTCAACGGACATGGGAACGCGGGTCGGGCGAGACCTGGGCCTGCGGAACTGGCGCCAGCGCTGTTTGTGTCGCCGGCGTGTTGTCGGGCCGCACCGAGCGGCGGATCGTCAATCATCTGATGGGCGGCGACCTGGAACTACACTGGAATGAACAAGACGACCACGTCTACATGACCGGTCCAGCCGTCGAAGTCTTCTCGGGCGACTGGCCCGGAGAGTAACACGGCGGCGCTCGCGAGCCGCTCACGCGTTTTGTCAATCAACAGCGACCGGCGGAAAACCCCATGGCCGAACCTGAACGCCGCGCGCTCACGGTTTCACAGCTCACAGCGCAAGTGAAAGACGCTCTTGAGGTCCGTTTTCCCGATGTGTGGGTCGGCGGCGAAATCTCCGATCTTTCCCAGTCACATGCCGGCCACATCTACTTTTCGCTCAAAGACGCCCAGGCCCAGATACGCGCGGTGATTTGGGGCAGCACCGCCGCGCGACTCAAGTTCAAGCCACGGGACGGCATGGCGGTGATTTGCCGGGGCGGTGTCGAGGTCTACGCGCCGCGTGGCAGCTACCAGCTCATCGCGCGGCAGATCGAACCGCAAGGCGAAGGCGCGTTGCAGTTGGCGTTGCGTCAACTGCACGAGAAACTCGCCCGCGAAGGACTTTTTGATCCACGACGTAAACGGCGGCTCCCCGCTTTCGCCCGCCACGTCGCTGTCGTCACCAGCCCGACTAGCGCCGCGGTGCGGGATTATCTGGAAGTGGTGAAGCGCCGCTGGCCGGCGCTGCGAGTGACCGTCATACCGGCGCGCGTGCAGGGTGCCGGAGCGACCGACGATCTTGTCCGCGGCATCGAGTTGGCCCCGCGGCTACAGCCCACGCCCGATATCCTGGTTGTGACCCGCGGTGGCGGTAGCCTCGAAGACCTTTGGTCGTTCAACGAGGAGCCGCTGGTTCGCGCCGTCCATGCCTCGCCCATTCCCACCATTTCGGCCGTCGGCCACGAAATCGACGTCACACTGTGCGACCTTGCCGCTGATGTCCGCGCGCTAACGCCAACGGAGGCTGGCGAACTGTCGACGCCGTCGCGCGAAGAACTGGCCACGCGCCTGCAACAAGCCGGGCAACGACTCTCCGCTGGCTTGCGGCGGCGCTCCGCGGTCGCCCGCGAGCGGCTTGCGGCGATCGCCGACCGACGCTGCTTCCGCCGGCCCTACGACCGGCTGCACGAATGGACTCGGCGGCTCGACGAACTCGAGGCCCGCGCGACCGCCGCGCTCCGACGCCGCGTTCAACGCGGGGACGACCAATTGATCGCCGCCGCCCAGCGGCTTGAAGCCCTCAGCCCGCTTGCCATTCTCACTCGCGGCTACAGCATGACGACCCGCGACGGCAGTCCGGAAGCTTTGACCAACGCGGCTGAAGCGCCGCCCGACACGCTAATCCGCACCCGATTGGCTCGAGGCCAGATCATCAGCCGGGTAGAACGTCTGGAACCGTGAGACTCGTCGATTATCCCACCAACCTTCCAACCTCTGAATCCCCAAAGCTACGGGACAGCGGGACAGCCCAAATCTCCCTTGACGAGGGTTGATCCAACTGCGAGAGTCCCGCGCGAATTCGAGTAACCACAGCGGGGACTCTATGCGCAGCCGGACAAGGCGGTCTTTGTTCCACAGAGCACATCACGACACGGCGGGCCAGCTCTTGCGGATTCGCGTTAAGCGTTCCCTCGGCGCGGCGACCATCGCCGGTGTTTTCGCATTCGCATGGGCGGCGCCAATCCCCAATCTGGCTTACGGGCAGTTTCCCGCGCCCACAAACTATTCCGCCTTCCCCACCAACTCACCACTTCCCAGCACACCCGCATACACTCCCGACGACAGGAACAGCAGCACGGCCACGGACTTGCCGCCGTACGTGAAGTCCCCGGTGTCGATGAGCGCGCCAACGCCCACCTATGCGCCAACGCCCACAAACGCGTTCGATGGCATGTGGAACGGCGGTCCTGGGACGGTGGTTCCAGTGGCCGGCGAAACCGCTCCACTTTCCAGTTGGACCGACCCAGCGGCGATCGCCAATGAGCCGATGCCGACGGCTCAGCCCGCGACCCATATTCAGCCGGGACTGGCGCCAGCGATGGCCCTGTTCGGCGAACCGTTGCGAGAACCGGAGAGCGTCACCGAATCGCTCATACAGCGTTTGCCTGGACGACGGATGTGGCACGACAAAGCGGAGGCGGCGGAGGAGGAACTTCATCCGAACTACTTCGAGTTTCCGCTGTACAGTTACCGGGGTGCCGGCCATGACCCGGGAGATCAATGGATTATCGGGAATGGAAATGGGCTGGGGATTTTCACTCTTGATGTCGACACGGGCCGATCCGCGCCGGATGGCGATCCTTTCTTTTCCTGGCATCCCGACGTCGCGATCCATTGGGTCTCGGGGCCTCGCAGCACCGACATGCCCGCCCGGCTTTACGATCTGCTCTTGCGGTTCCAGCACTCGTTCGCGGTGAACGATGTTTGGCGTTATGACATCAGCGCGACGATCGGCTACTACACCGACTTCGAGGGCAGTGCTCGACGCGGCTTGCGGTGGCCCGCGACAGCCGTTCTCTATTGCCGTCCGCTTCCGGTAATCGACCTGTTCGCCGGTGTCGACATACTCGACCGGGACGATCTGTTTTGCCTTCCCGTGGCCGGTGTGACCTGGAAACCCGAGCCGCACTGGAGGTTTGACTTCGCTTTTCCCAAGCCCCGGGCCGCCATGCGATTCGACAACGGCAGTTGGATCTATGTGGCGGGCGACATCGGCGGCGGCAGTTGGGCGATCGAACGCCAAAGCGGCGAAGATGACATCGCCACCTACCGCGATTACCGTATCCGCATCGGATCGATCTCACCGCAAAGCAGTGGAATCAAATCCAACGCCAGTATCGGCGTCGCTTTCGATCGCCATCTCCAGTACCGTTTACAGCCTGGAACTTTCGACGCGGGCGCGACGTTTTTCTGGCAGTTTTCCAGCGACTTCTGAGGTTATCGCCACGCGTCGCGAGTTCTTCAACCACGATTCAACGCTTGTCCCGCCCACTCCGCACACCCTATGACAACTCATTTCGCTTGCGGATCCCCGACGACGGAACTGAGCGCCGACGATGTCCGCGCAGCTTTGTTCGATTGCTTCGATAGACTTGGCGAACGCCGCCGGGTCCTTGCGCTGCCGCCGGATTTCACGCGATACAACAGTCGCGGCGGGCTGCTGACTTGCTTGACATACGAGTACTACCGTGAGCGTTTAGTGGACGTCATGCCGGCTCTTGGCACCCACGTGCCGATGCCCGACTGGCAACTGGATAAAATGTATCCCGGCATGCCTAAGTCGCTCTTTCGTCCCCATAGATGGCGTGAGGATGTCGTGACGATCGGCGAGGTGCCGCGCGATTTCGTCGCGGCGGCGACCGACGGCCTTTGGGATCGCCCATGGCCCGCCCAACTCAACAAGCTCGTATGGCAGGGCGGCCATGATCTGATCTTATCGCTCGGCCAAGTCGTGCCGCACGAAGTGATCGGCATGGCGAACTACAACAAAAATATTTTTGTCGGCACGGGCGGGGCGGCTGGGATCAACGAAAGCCATTTCATCGGAGCCGCCTATGGGATGGAACGGATGATGGGCCGAGCCGACACGCCGCTCCGCCGTATCCTGAACGAAGCCCAAAAACGTTTTTGCCAACATCTGCCGCTGATCTTCGTTCAGACAGTGGTTGGCGCGAACGCGGCGGGCCAGTTGGTGACGCGCGGCCTTTTTATCGGCGACGATGTCGATTGTTTTGAACAGGCCAGCCGCCTATCGTTGCAGGTCAATTTCACGCTGCTCGACGAACCGCTGGATCGCGTGGTCGTCTATCTGGATCCGGAGGAATTCCACAGTACTTGGCTCGGCAACAAGTCGATCTACCGCACGCGCATGGCGATTGCCGACGGCGGACAACTCACCGTGCTCGCCCCAGGCGTGAAAACCTTCGGCGAGGACGGCCAGATCGATCAACTGATCCGCAAGTACGGCTATCGCACGTCTCCCGAGATCATGCGGTTCATGCGGGAAAACGTCGATTTGCAAGGCAACCTTTCGGCCGCCGCCCATCTGATTCACGGCTCATCCGAAAACCGTTTCTCGATCACCTATTGTCCCGGCCATTTGACTCAGCACGAAATCGAAGGCGTCGGATATCGGTACGCCGATTTGCGACCCATGCTCGAGCGATACCAACCCGAACAGCTCAAGGATGGCTGGAATACCTTGCCAGACGGCGAACGGTTTTACTTCATCGGCAACCCCGCGTTAGGACTCTGGGCGTATCGCGGCCGTTTCAACGATTGACGTCGCCAGCGGCGACGCGACAGCGTCATTCCCCATCAGGACGGCTCGACCCTCAGGACCGTTGTGGTGAATTCATGGCCGCGCAATTGAATCGCGCGAAAACCGGGCCAGCGAATGTCGACAACCAAGGCGTCGGTGCCGGGTTGGAACTGCACGCCGGTTGATGGCGAAGTAAAGAGACGTCGGCCACGCCAATCCAATGCCAATTCCTGGTGTACATGCCCTGTGAACAACGCCGCGATTTGCGGCGAGTTGTCCACGATCCGCTCGAGCGGTTCGGCGTTTTCCAGCCGGATGCGATCGAGCCAAGGCGTCGCGATCGGCTGAGGTGGATGATGAGCGAACAGCAGCGTCGGCGTTTGCGGAAAGACGCGTGTTTGCTCCGCAAGCCACCTCAGTTGCGAGTCTTCCAGCTTACCGCTCAACTGCCCTGGTTGGTGTGTGTCGAGCCCAATCAAACGCCACTCGCCGACCATGGACGAGAACCGCAGCGGCGCTTCCGGACGCTCATCCGTCGCGTAATGAGCCGCGGGTAGCAATTCAGGAAACGCCGCGCGCAACCCGGCGCGGAAGTCATGATTTCCCGGCAAGACACGGCACAGCGGCAGCCAGTCGCCCAACTGTTCACGCAAAGCTCGATAGGTGCTCGTCGCCTCGTCGTGCGCAATGTCGCCCGTCAGGACAATCAGACTGGGAGACGGGTAGCGTTGGCGGGCGGCGGCCAGCACTCGCGCAAAAGAATCCCAAGTGCACACATCCTTCAATCGGGTCGCGCGGTCGGTGAACAGATGCAAGTCGGTGAACTGCAAAACGGTGTGGACATGATGGGGCATTGTCTGGCTACTCCGGGTTGGCGCTGAGAAAGCCGAGCTGACGCAATTCGCCGAGCGTGCGGTCAAGCGTTTCGCGCAGCACAAGGCGGATCCTATGTTCCTCGGTGATCGGTTGTCCCCGCGAATCGGTCAAAGCCAACTGGCCACGGGACTGACGCTCGACTGATTCCAGCCAGCGCAACAGTTCTTCGTGGTCGCGCTGGCCGTCTAGTTGCGCGAGCAATAACCGCTGAAAGCCGTTCAGCGCGCGGACAGCATGGGATTGATTTGGAACCAATCCAGTACTCAGCGATTGCCGCCGCGCCCAGGCGCTCGCGCGCGGGCGATCGCTCACCTCCGCCGCGACCGGAGGCGGTTCGACCGAGGCCTCGACGAGCGCGATCCCCCAGGCGCGACGGAGCGTTTCCGCTAACTCCCGCGCCAGCGGCAACGCGGCGGGCGGCATGTCGGCGGGCGCTGTGATTCCCAATCGCTGGAGCGACGTCCGCAACAACCGCTCGAACGGCCACCAACGCGGCCATGTGCCGGCAAGCGTCATCAACGCCGCTTTCGCGATCGGCACGGCCGTGGTCAGACGGGACTGGGGACGCTGGAAAGCCAAGCTCTCGCCACTTGCCAACGGTTGTCGCGGGGACTCGGCCTGCATGTCGGCCGCGTACCACAGCGGAAACAAGGCATCGGCAGGCGGATCGCGTTGGAGTGGCGCCGAGTCGCGGCAAAGCAAAGTTTGTCGAAACATTTGCCAACGGGCGAAATCCAGAAACTGCTCGAACTGTTCGGTGTCACGGCTGCGGGCCCGCAGCGCGGCGAGTGATTCGGCCGGCAGATCGGCGCCGGTCATCCAGCTGTATTCGGCTTCGCCCAAAAACTTCAAACCATGTTGCCGGGCCTCGTCCAGGAATTCGTGGAGATATCGCGGACGATTGTCGTTCGCCAGGAATTCGTGCAGAAGATAGTCGTCGGACAAGCCCGCTAACCGCTCGGCTTCGGATCGCAAAAAGGCGATCTGCGGCGCCCGCTGCGCTGCGGTCGCCTGGGTCAGCAACGTTAACTGCTCGCGTGCGGCCCGCGCCGCCGCGAGGCCATCGCCGTCACTTTCCAAACTTGCTGTGGAGAAACGCAAAAAATCCCGCACAGCACCGCGGAGCGACCAGCCCGGCAGCGTGTTGAAGCTGACGTAGGCGATTCCATGGGCGCCCAAATGGCGTTGGCAGAGCGCAAACAATTGTCGTTGAGCGGCGGCCGGAATCCATGAGAACAAACCGTGGGCGATCACGTAGTCAAACGGCGGGCCGGCGTAATCCCAATGAACGAGGTCGGACTCGAATAAATCGACATTCGTCAATCCAAACTCGCTGACCGCGGCGCGCGCCTGGGCCATCGACCGCCCCGAAAGATCGACACCCACAAACTGCCCGTCTGGGTTGTCGATGGCCATCGGCAGCAAATTGCCGCCCGCAGCGCATCCAAGCTCCAAAACTCTGCAGCCGGCGAACGGAGCCGCTGGCAGTCCAAACAACCGGCCGATGGTCGCGAGTCGGCGCGGGTGGGTCTGAGCGAACGCATGGCTCGCGTACGGCACCGATTCGTAAGCCGCTTTGGCTGAATCCACGGCAAATCATTCCGTGCTGCGTGATGGTGATTTTCAGAAAACCGCTCAATCGCGGCAATGCGAAAGGAAGGCGCCCGAACTGCTCGACGGCCCGCCACCGCCGCAACATAATCACTGTCGGAGCGAGCGCCGTCGAGACGGGTTCGGGAATCGAGTCCGAATCCGAATTCGGCGAAACGTCGGCCGGCGTCGAGTGCGTTGTCCATCCTGAATTTCTGGGTACGACGAACTTCCTAATCCGTCGCAGCACTCCATAAACGATGGACTTGGGTTTTCGTTTCACCGCGTGTTTTCCCAATTCACAGCCCTGACAAAGTACGAGGACGTCGAGTTAGCCAGCGGTGTCGGTAACGCCTGGTTCCATAGCGATCGAAACCATGTTGCAGTTTTTTAGTCCCTGCGAA
>JBJTOW010000387.1:0-2972 GCA_046074805.1 Planctomycetota bacterium
TTGGCGGTGGAAAGGAAATGGCTAGTGGTGCGGCCATTCGTCGATCAACGACGCGACCAAGCCAGTCCAACCGGTTTGGTGCGCTGCGCCAAGCCCTTCCGAGGTGTCAGCATGGAAGAACTCGTAGAATAACATCGAATCCCTCCACAAGGGATCGGATTGGAGCCGTTCGCGGTCGCCATACATCGGTCGGCGGCCGTCCGCGCCGCGCCGAAACATGCCGAGAAGCCGCTGTGCCAAGTCGTCGGCCAGTTCATGCAATGTGACAGCACGGCCACCAAACGCGGGCGGCCGCACTTGGAACTCGGGCCCGTAAACTTTGCCGAGTTTGCGGAGCGATTCGATCAACAGAAAACAAGTCGGAAACCAAACCGGGCCGCGCCAGTTCGAGTTGCCGCCCTTGATTTTCGTGAGCGCGGCCGCTGGCTCGTACGCGACCGTCCGGCCCTCGAAATGGTACGGATGCTCCGCGTGGTGACGCGACAAGCTTCGCACGCCGCCGGGCGCGAGGAACTCGGCTTCGTCCCAGACCCGTTCGAGCACCCGCTTCAACTGCGCGTCATCGACGATCGCCAGCACATGGGTCCGCTCACCGGCACGATGCGTTTCGTGACAGACACCCTCCACGAGATCGGGACGATTCCGAATGAACCAATCGACGCAGGCGGTGAACTCGGAAAACGGCTCGATCCATTTCCTCTCGAGACGCTCGACCGCGAACAACGGAATCAAGCCGACCAGCGATCGAACTCGGAATTTCTCGAACGCGCCATTGGGACGAACCAGCACGTCGTAAAAGAAACCATCTTGCTCGTCCCACAGCGAATAATTGCGGCCGCCTACATGCCGCATCGCGCCGGCCACATAGCAATAGTGCTGGAAGAATTTCACGGCGAGCGATTCATAAGAGCGGTTTTCCTTGGCCAACTCCAACGCGATCCGCATCAGATTCAGGCAGAACATGCCCATCCAGCCCGTGGCGTCGGACTGTTCGAGAATCGACCCATCCTGGCAACGGACGCTCCGATCAATCACCGCGATGTTGTCCAATCCAAGGAACCCGCCCTCAAACACGTTGTTGCCTTGACTGTCGACGCGGTTCACCCAGAAGGCGAAATTGATCAACAATTTGTGGAAACAACGTTCCAGGAACG
Organism: Planctomycetota bacterium; assembly: GCA_046074805.1. Taxonomy (GTDB): domain Bacteria; phylum Planctomycetota; class Planctomycetia; order Pirellulales; family Pirellulaceae; genus CAIXSC01. The sequence goes on from JBJTOW010000387.1 coordinate 1,155, forward strand.
CGCGGTCCGCCTTGCCCGTCCGCAGCCGGTCCATGTTGTAAACGCGCCATACGGCCCAGGCATGGACCGGTGGATTGAGATCGGAAAAGTCCCACTCGTACGCCGGCAGTTGGCCGTTGGGATGTTGGAATTGCTCGAACAACAGGATCCACAGCTGATGCTTGGCGAACGCCGGATCGACAAGCGCCAGCGGAACGCAGTGGAACGCCAAGTCCCACGCCGCGAACCAGGGGTACTCCCATTTGTCGCACACCGACATGATTCGCATTGAATTCAAGTGGCGCCAATGGCCATTGCGGATCGCTGGCCGGTTCGCCGGCGGCGGCAACGCGGGATCGTCCCCCTCCAACCAGCGCTGCACATCGAATAGATAGATCTGCTTGGTCCATAACATGCCAGCGAGCGCCTGACGCTGGATGTTACGTTCGTCGTCGGTAGCGTTGGCCGGCTGGATCGACCGGTAAAACTCGTCGGCCTCCGACCGTCGCCGCGCGATCACGCTATCGACATCGGCGAGTGGATCGACGAGTTCCAGCTTGTTCGTCAGTCGGAAATGGAACACGGCCGAGGCGCCGGCCGCGATCTCGCCCGCGTCGCACCACAGGGCCGCTTTGGTGCCGACGAGCGCTGGGTTGATCGCTTCGCGGCCCCCCACCAGATACTCGTGGAAGGCGTCCTTGAAGTACGGACGCCGCGGGTCGTTGGGCCATCCATAACAGCGTTCCAAATTGGTTTCGTTGTCGGTGAACAACAGCTTCGCGCTCGCTGGCCCATGCAAAGCGTAGCGGCCAATCTGCGACTCGGGGGCAATACTCGGGGGAAGAACGGCCCGACTGCCGTCGGCGAGCAAACTGACGTGCGTGGTCGAGCTTGGTCCGGGACGGATCTCGGGTTCCGGTCCACGGGGCGGCGTCCAGGACCACTTATTCCGAAACCATAGTTGCATGAGCAGATCGAGCGGCGCGGCGCGGTCACCACGATTCGCCACTTCAATCCGCACCACAACGTCCTCTTCGTCCACCTTCGCATGCTCGACGAAAATGTCGAAATATCGATCGCCATCAAAAACGCCCAAGTCGAGCAGCGAAAAATCGGGTTGCTCGGGCCGTCGCCGCCGCGCGGTCGCGACAATTTCACTATAAGGAAATTCAGACTGTGGGTATTTGTATTGGAACCGCTGATAGGAATGCGTCGGCGTGTTGTCCAGATAAAAATAGAACTCTTTGACATCCTCGCCATGCTGGCCCTCGGGCGAGGTCAATCCAAACAGCCGTTCTTTCAAGATCGGATCGCGGCGATTCCAGAACGCCGGGGCCATCACCAGGAATTGGTAGCGGTCGCACCAGCCGGCGATCGCGTCCTCGCCCCAGCGGTAGGCTTTGCTTCTCGCCTTATCATGCGGCAAGAAATCCCAGGCGTTTCCGTCGGCGCTGTAGTCCTCGCGTACCGTTCCCCACGAGCGATCGCTGACGTAGCAGCCCCAGCGACGCCATCCGCTCGCGTCGTCCCGAATTTCCGCCATCCGGCGGTGCTCGGCCGTCGATCCAGCTCCTATCGGCTCGGTTTGCATCGCATTTCCTCTCGTTGGGCCCGAAAGTGGTCGAACGCTACGCGTGCTTTGTCAAATTGAAAGCTTGGAGTCGGCACGCTGTGCGATGGCCTTAAAAGCCGTTGTCGCGACGCGCCTTGCGACGGAATGAAATTCCGTCGTAACAGAAATCCAAGACTTGACAAATCATTAAGCGATCTCGATTTCGACTTGTTGAATCGCGTTCCGGCCAGACTTGGGAAATGGTCGGGGCATCGGTTGGGCGAGTC
>JBJTOW010000388.1:0-7915 GCA_046074805.1 Planctomycetota bacterium
GTTGGATGACTTCTCAGACAAGCTGCCCCTGAGTATTGGCCGAAGGAGGCTGCGGACTCAATTCGCGACGACCACGCCCTTTCAACGTGCCGTTGAGCGGGTTAGCTCCTATACTGCAAGCATGTGGCCCACTTCGAACAAGACGGAAGAGATGCTCGCCGACGCAAAAGCCGGCGATGGCGACGCCGTGAATCAACTGATGGAACGCCATCGCGATGGTGTCCGTCGGATGATCCAGATGCGTCTGGACCAGCGGATCCAACGGCGGCTCGACGTCAGCGATGTCGTGCAAGACGTCATGGTGGAGGCCCATCGGCGACTGAAGGAGTACTTGCGGACGGCTCCGATGCCATTCCATCTGTGGCTGCGGCAAATCGCGAAGGATCGCATCATCGACGCCCACCGACGGCATCGCGTGTCGAGCAAGCGGAGCGTGGATCGCGAGCAACCGTTGCTCAACCCGGTCGATGATCGTTCCAGCGAGGATTTGGCGGCGCAACTATGGGATCCAGAGGTGACGCCGGGCACGGCCGCCATCCAGCGGGAGATGGCTCGAAAGGTCGAAGAGGCGGTCGCGAAGCTCAACGAGCTCGATTTTGAAATCATCACGATGCGGCATTACGAGCACTTATCGAACCAGGAAGTCGCCCAGTCGTTGGGTTTGACGGAACCGGCCGCGAGTATGCGTTACCTGCGGGCCGTTAGGCGACTTCGTGAACTGCTGGGCGGCGAGGCGGCGGGCGGGCCGGCGCCGTGAGTCCACCAGCCGCCGAGTCGGGTTCGACAGGGGTTAGGGACAACGCTCGCTCGCGGGAAGGCGAGGATGAAAGCGATCTCGACCGGCGCCTCGCCGAGCTCCTGACGGAATTGACGGACCGTTTGCGTCGAGGTGAACGGGTTTCGCTGGAGCCAGTTTGCGCCGCTCATCCCGATCTCGCTCGGGAATTGCGGCCGCTCTGGGGTGCCGTCATGCTGGCCGAAGCGGTCGCGACGCCCGTGCTCGACGAACCTTCCCCCACCAACACTAGCGGTGGATCGCCCGCCGATCCGCTAGCCGCCACAACTTCTTTAACCGCGGCCGTGCTGGCTGTGACATCCTCGGTCGATACGACTTCCGCCCTAACGCGAGACCGCATGGAACTAGGGAGGTGGCGGGCAATCGACGGGCTGGAGGCACTGGGAACACCGGGGCGGATAGGCGAGGGAAGCCAGTTATCGCCGGTCCAGGTGCCTTCCGGAGATGATGCGAATCGGTCGAGTCCGCCGGCGGGCCTCGTCGTCGGTCCGGCGGCAGTGGCGCGGACTTCGTCCGGCGGCCACGGAGTGCCGTCGCAATTGACCGGTCCGTTCCGCTGCGGCGATTACGACCTGATCGAGGAGATTGGCCAAGGTGGCATGGGGGTGGTGTATCGCGCCTGGCAGTCGAGTCTGCAACGCGAGGTGGCGGTGAAAATGATGCTGCCCGGGAAGCTGGCCCGCGAGTCCGACATGGCGAGATTCCGCGCCGAGGCGAAGGCGGCGGGCGGCTTGCATCATCCAGGGATCGTGCCAGTCTACGAGGTGTCTGAATGGGCGGGCCGGCCGCTCTTCAGCATGAAACATATCCGTGGTGAAACGTTAGCCCACCGGCTGTCGACGGGCCCGTTGCCGCCGCGGGAAGCAGCGAGGTTATTGGCGGCGGTTAGCCGCGCGGTCGATTACGCGCACCGGCAAGGCGTTTTACATCGCGATTTGAAGCCTTCGAATATCCTCATCGACGACGATGGCCAACCGCACATCACCGACTTTGGGTTGGCCAAACAGGTCTCGGACGCCGCCAGTTTGACGCGAACGGGAGCCGTTCTGGGGACGCCAGCCTACATGGCTCCGGAACAGGCGGCCGGGGCGAGGGGCGAAGCGGGGGCGGCGGCCGACATCTACAGCTTGGGCTCGATCCTGTACCACATGTTGACCGGGCGCCCGCCGTTCCAGGCGGCGTCCGCCGTCGACACGCTGTTGCTTTTGCTGGAACAGGAGCCGGCGGCCCCGCGACTCGTCAATCCCAAGGCCGACACGGAACTGGAATTGATCGCGCTGCGTTGTCTCCAAAAGCCGCCTGATCTCCGCTATGCGACCGCCGCCGCGCTGGCCGACGATTTGGAAGCGTATTTAATGGACGAACCGATCGCGGCGCGGACGGGGCGATTCGGCCAGTTGGTGTCGCGGTTGTTTCGGGAAACCCATCACGCGGCCGTGCTGGAAAACTGGGGCTTGCTGTGGATGTGGCATAGCTTGGCGCTGGTGGCCGTCTGCGTGCTGACGAACTCGATCTATCTGGCGGGCGACCGCAATCGCTGGCATTACGCGGGCCTATGGACGATCGCGCTTTGGGCCTGGGCTTATGTGTTTTGGTTCTTGCGTCGCCGCAAGGGGCCGGTGACTTTTGTCGAACGTCAAATCGCTCATCTGTGGGCGGGCAGCATGATCGGGATCGCGCTGCTTTTTCCCTTGGAAACCTGGCTGGGTTTGGAGGTCTTAACGCTCTCGCCCGTGCTCGCGATCATCATGGGGTTCGTGTTTTTCGTGAAAGGGGCAATTCTCTCCGGCGCGTTCTACTTGCAAGCGGCCGCGATGTTCGCCACGACCGCCGCGATGGCATACTGGCCGAACCAAGCCCATCTCATTTTCGGCGCGGTCGCGGCCACCAGTTTTTTCGTGCCCGGTTGGAAATACCACCTCCGCAAACGCCGCGAGGATCGCTCGCAATCCGCACTTCCTGCCCAGAGCCTGAAACCGGCTTCCCGATCCGCCTCGTGATCCCAGCGCTCTCGCAGTCGGCGTCCGTGGCTAACATCATGACAGCGGAACGCTCTAAGGGCGGACGACGAGCCTCATGCCCAACAGAGGCGAACGGGTCAACGCCCCGCGACGGGCACTTTCTTTACGTCCGGGTTGCACGGCGCAGTCACCGGCGCGACCGGTGAAACAGCCCCCCTGGACGATGTAGCGATGCGAGTTCGGTTCCGCGCGGTCATTGCACCACTCGAACAAATTGCCGTGCATATCGAAAAGTCCCCATCCATTGCAGCGTCGGCTGCGTACGGACGCGACAACGCCTTTACTGTTTTCCAGAAAGACCCCGTAGTCCTTCAACCTTTGATCGTGATTGCCAAAGGAGAACTCGGTGGTCGTGCCAGCGCGGCAAGCCCGAATCCACTCCGCCGCCCAGGGCAACCGATATCCATTCGCCTTGGGCCGCACGCGCCAAAGATCGGAAATCCGCTCATCCCTGTCTTGCTTCAACATCTGGCCCGTTCTTTCGTAACATGGCATGCGGCCCTCGCGTTGGCTCAACCAATTGCAGAAGAGCGCGGCGTCGGCGAACGTGATATTGGCCATCGGATGCGGCGCTGTCGCGCCTGGCGGTGTCTCCGTATCGGGCATCGAGCGGGTCAACCGATCCGACGAGGGCACCTGGGTGTCGCTATAGAATTCAAAGAAATTAACCGAAGTCACCTCGCTGTCGCTCATCCAAAACTCGTCGTCGCTGGCCGTTAAGGTGGCGGTTGGTTCGTCCGCCATCCGCAACTCCTCCATCACCCTTGCCAACTCCCGCATCTGATCGGCGTCTTTTCTGGTCGTCAAGCCAGCCGGAATGCGAACAAACGTTTGGCCAACCGTGTTGACGAACCAATCGCGTTCCGACTGCGGACCGTCGTTGGAAGGCTTTGGTTCTGGATACGATCCCCACTGGCCCAACGCCCACCCCGACGCGCTGTGGAGCAAGCCGGAGGGGCTGGTGGCGTGCCATGTCTCGAGTCGCTTCAACCATTCCGCGCGTAGTTCGTCGGACGGTTTGGGGCTCGTCATCCCGCCAATCCCGAGGCAGATCGCCGACCGCAAAGCGGCGTTGGCCGAACTTTCGACCACCTCGGCGCGCGCCGCCGACAACGCGTTGAACTCGCCGAATTGCGCGATCAGCGACGTTCGCCAGGTCGGATCGGGCGCCAGTTGCCCCATTTGTTCCGCCAACGCCACATCGCCCAGGCAAAACGCCAGAATCGCCAGCCGAGCTTTGGGATGGGATTGTGTCGCCGATTCAAGCAAACTGGCTTCCTGTTTCAGGATCGCCAGCGACTGCTCCCGATGCGGTTGCAAGGCCCGAAAGAAATTGACGCCTTCCGCGCCGGGAGCCGTCATTGCCTCTTGAATCAACTCCCGCAAAGGCGGCGTGCCGAACTTGGCTTGGCCGAATAACAACGCCAGTCGAGCCGCCGACCGCTTCTTCGCCGCGAGCCGCGTTTCGATTTCCCGCCGCACCAAATCTTCCGGGTGCTGTTCGAGATTGAACAAAGCGATTCGGACCGCGTCCCCTTCGCATAGCTCCAATGAGGCTAACGCTTCGCGGATGTTGCTGCGTTTGTTTTGAGCGTCCGAGTTGGACACGTACCGCATCGTGCCCCAGCCGCTGGCGGTGACCGCCGCCAACAGCACGCCTAACACCAATGCCCTGGTGGAATGGACGCGACCCGCTCGCCGCATCATCCGCCATTCATCGCCGCTCCAGCTTGCCGGTCGCGTTAGGGTCGCGATCCGCAGCGATTCCAGCAACGTCGGCAGCTGCCGATTCTCGGGCCGGTCCAGCCACGACGCGCAACGCTCTTCCAGCCTCAGCGATGCGCGGCCGCTGGCGGATTCCAGCTTCTTGCGGCGAATCCATGCGCGGAGCGAAGGCACCAAGTAATCATGCGTCAATTGAAACGTGGGCTCGGATCCTTGGTCATCGACCGGGGTGATCAGGCGGAATTGCCTCCGCAGCAGGTCCATCAAGACGCGGAACTCGGCGCCGCCATATTCAAGCTCGGCGGCCAATGCCAACTCTCTCGCCGACCGCCGCCGTCCCTTTAAAGTGCCGCCGACCGGAGGCAGCAACGCCGATAACAGTCCAATCGCGGCGGCTGTCAACGGCTTAGCCGCCGCCGCCGCTCCATCTCCCAAGGAACGTTCGAGGAACAACACACCCAGGCCGCGAAGCCCTCCCAGTTCCCGCAGGCTCGCGGTCGTCCAAGGCACGTCCTTCATCATCTCGGCGAACAGCGACAACCGCACGCCATCCGCTTTGCCATTCTCCGCCAATTCTTCCACCGCCGTGTCGAGGAACTCTTCCTGGGCGGCGTCCAGCGACGCGAGGTCGAGCGGCAGCCGACCGTAGGCGGCGCCAAAAGTGGCCAGCACCTTGCGGGCATGGGTGGGGTCGAATAGCTGCAAATCCGCGAGGTTCAAACCCTCGACCGACCGCACTTCCAACACCCGAAGGAACTCGGTAAGCGGTGTCCAAAAATCGTCTCGAACCAAGAGCACCACCCGCAGCCGCCGCCCGTCGCACTGACGCAACGCCTCCGATAACGGGCCGCGAAACTCGGAGCGGTTCCCGTGCAACCACTGCTCAAACTGATCCAGCACCACCACAACGCGGCGCGTCGAACCTTGGCGTTCATCCAGCTCCGCTTCGCTGTCCCAACGTCCTTCCCGCAAGCCTTCGAACGCTTCGACCAAAGGCACGTCCGACGGTAACTCGGGGAATTGAGCTCGTAGCGCCGCCAACAGTTGGTTTTCCAAATCCTGAGCCGTGGACTCGATAAATACGCTGGCGATCCTACGGTCGATTCGCGGCAACACACCAGCCTTGAAGAAGGACGACTTCCCGCAACCACTCGGCCCAAACAGCATGCCAACCGCGAAGCCGCCGTCCTCTTCCAACCGTTGTTTCCAAAAGCGGACGCTTTCCGGCAAGCGATCCCGGCCGCGGGGCCCGGGCAAGAGATCAAGGAAGGCCCCCGCATCGCTCGCCTCGTAAGCCGACAGTCCTTTCGGCTGCACCAAAGTCGGCGGCGCCGCCGCCTGGGAGGCACCAGACTCCGAACCCGCGTCGTCGACCAACGGTTGGTCTTTCCCGAAAACTTCCGCGTCAGTGCCACCGCTCTGACCCCGTCCAGCAAGCGACTCGCCGTCCGCTTGCTCGGCTTCCCGCCAGTGACGCAAGTCGTGCGCTAACTGGAGCGCCGACGTGTAGCGATCAGCGATCGGCTTCGCGAGGCATTTCAGGCAGATCCGTTCGAGTTCCGCCGGGCACGCCGGCGCCAAGCGGCGAGGCGGTGCTGGCTCAACATACTTGATCGCGCGAAACAAACGCTCCCGCGACGCATTCACGAACGGCTTCGCCCCGGTCAACATTTGGTACAGAATGATACCCAGCGACCAGACATCCGTGGCTGGCTCGACGCGATGCGTCTCGCCGCGAATCTGCTCAGGGGCCATATACGGAATAGAGCCCGCCATCCGTTGTTCGTCCCGCGTGCGCTCGCTCACGTGCAGAGCCAAGCCAAAGTCGAGCAAGTGGGGACGGCCGCCAGTATCCATCAAAATGTTGTCCGGTTTCACATCGCGATGAATGAAACCTTGGCGATGAGCCGTATCCAAAATTTCGGCGATCTGAGCGATAAGTTTCGCAATCGTGTCGGGAGCGATCGGACCGGAACGCTTGCTCAGCCACTTTTGCAAATTCTCGCCATTTAAATACTCCTGAATGACGCACGCCGAAGGCCGACCGAGAATTGTGCACTCCAGTAAATCGTGGATCGTGAGAATTCCCTTGCCCTTCAGTCCCACCGTGCGGCGCGCTTCCGCCGCGAAGTCATTGAGGTCCTTGGTCGACCACTCCTTGTCAGGACGAGGTATCTTGAGCGCGACCTCCCGGCCCAATTTAGGGTCGTGGGCCAAGTACACGATCGCGAACCCGCCGCGTCCAAGCTCCCCCAAAATGGTATAGCGCCCAATCTTTTCCACCACGAATGGAGATGAATCGCTGCGAACATCGACGTTGGGCCGTGAAGTCGAATCACTTTGAGCGGCGGGCGATTTTTGCGACGATGAATCGCTTCGAGCGGCGACGACCTTTTGCGAAGACGAAGCGCCTCTTGCGGAGTCCGCTTTTTGGGACGATGAATCGCTCCGACTGGCGGCGGCAGGGTCGCTTGGGCGGACTGCCTCTGCGTCGCTTCCCACCCTGGCCGATTCGATCGGCTTGTCGACGCTCGCAATTTCCGCCCCGGAACCGCTCGGCGAATCGCCCGCTTGCTCAGAAGCGAAATAGCCCTCAGACGAGTTCCGCCGACCGGCGGCTTGGTTGGCGGCCGAATCCCGCCCGCGATGCGATTCCCAGGCCGTGGACACGGCCTCGTAATATTCGGGGTAAGCCCGCAGTAACGCGTCGAGCGTCGCGGGGGACGCCGAGGCGTGGCGGCACTCGAGCTCGATGGGCAACAGGTAGGCGAGCAACGCCCCTCGTTCCTCGGGCGCGACCTTATTCAGGAACTGACGGCAATCCGGCACCTTGCCACTGGTCCAAGCCGCCTCAAATTCGTCGCAGATCCGATCCCATCGACGAAGCGCTTTGAATTCCGCTTCGCCTCCGCTTCGCTTCGCATCCGATTCCATGCCGTTTTCGCTCCCATCCGCCCCACCACCCCGCCATAGTGGGTCTTAGTGTAATGGATCACAAGCTCTAGCGAAATAGAGCGTGGCAGCCTTTTGGAACAGTCGAATTCGGGTATCGCGACCACTCGAACTAAGCGAACAAGGCCCATCGAGGGCCTGCCACCGACAGATTCATGGGACGGATGGAGCGACGAGCGGCGACGTTTACGTTGAAAAATACCGAGCCGTTGATAAACCGAGCCCGGTATTTGCAAATCTCGATTACGACACCTTTATCATTGGAAATGACGATCGACCCTTGGAATCGAAAAAAATGGAATGGCTCGGGCCAGGCGAGCGGGTTGCCAGCCGCCACTTGCCGCCGTCGCCCCGCCCGTCGCCGCCGCCCGTCGCCGCCGCCGTGATTGCGTTCCTGCCGCCTAGCGCGTTAAGTTGCCGA
>JBJTOW010000389.1:0-4578 GCA_046074805.1 Planctomycetota bacterium
CGGACTCTCAGGCCGTCGCGATGGCTGCTTTTCCCGATCCCGAGGGACGCTCGCGCAAGGCGGCGTAGAAGTCGGCGGCGGCGAGCGGCACGTCGCAGCCACGGCGGAGACATTCGGCGACCAGTCGACTGTACAACCAACACTCGGCGCGATCTCGCGCCTCGCCCGATTCCGCCAACCGCGCCGCCACGAATTCCCAGATCCAGTCGCCATCCGATTCGGTCTGATCTACTCGGCCCTCGTGCTCCGACGGCCGCCACTGCGGCTCTTCGGGGCCGGGGAGACGTTCGGCGGAGATCAACAAATCGTATTTAACGCTGCCAGAGAGGTTGATCTGCTTAAAGCTATCCTGACACTTGTCGAGCGTCCGGACATCGCGGATCGCGAAACGCGAGTCTTGGATCGCGGCCCGCGCGGCGTTCCACACGCGTGGGTCGGCGTGATGGAAAACAACGGTCATCCATCCGCCTGGTTTCAACGCCTCGTGAAACCGCTGGAAACAGTCGCCAAGCAGCCGTTGATAATCGGCCAACCTTTTGCCAATCGCCGGGTTTTCGACCGCCTCGTCGGTCGAGTCCGTGACGACGCCGAGCCACGCCTCCCATAGGAAATTGAGCTCGGCGTACATGATATTGCCGCCAAACGGCGGGTCGACAAACACGTAATCGACCGACCCCGGCGGGGCAAGCGGCAGCGTGCTGCTTTGCACCGAGATTCGGACATCGCCCGGCAGTCTTCGCAGAATCGCCGCCGACTCCACGAAGACTCGACTGTTGCGTTCAAACGTCTTCAGCGCGTTGGCGGGCGTGTTCAGCGACGAGACGTAAAGGGTGCCGGAGAGCGGACCGCCGCCCTTCTTTCCCGCGCGGAACCGCCGCAACCGTGACGCATAGACATTAGCCGCCGAGTGGACCAGGGTCGCCGCCTGTCGGAGCCGGTCGGGCAACTGGCCGATCCGTTCGGCCAGCGCGCCAAGTAACCAGAGATTAGCGGGCGGGTAGAAGTGATGGACATGCGTGATGCCGATGGCGTCGTTTCGCCGCGCCTCGCGCCCCGGCGGCAAACGCAGCGTTGGCACGGCGAAAGGCGCCTTCGTCGCCTCCAGCCATCGGTGCAACGCCCAATCGAACGCGTCAGGAGTCTTCTCGTGACGTTTCCCCCGCCACTCGTAGTTGATTCGCACCGGCGTCTGTCTAGCTCGCGAACGCGGCGCGTTCATCTGCGGATCGACGACCGTTTCAAACACCCGTCGCAGTTGCCGTTTCGGTGTCCGCTTTCGACAATGCGGACAGGAAACCCTGTCACGCACTCGCCCCGTTCGCGGATCAACGGCCACCTCGAAGAAAACCAACGGCCGCTCGCATCGCGGACATTCGAACTCGTCCGACCAGACCGTGAATTGATGCTCGGCCCAAGGCAGTCCAGACGGTGGTTCGGCAGACGGTGGTTCGCCGGCGGCGATTCGCTTCGATGAAGCGTCGAGCGGTTCGTGCGTCGCCGCCGAGTTACTGGTGTTGAGCGGCCAGTTGCGAGTTTTGGCCGCCAGCCATTCGACCGCCTGCTCAAGTTGCTCCGGAGTCGGCTCGTGCAACGTCGCTTGCAACCAACCCCAGGTCGCCGCGACATCGTCGAGCACTCCGGCGATCGCCGCGCTGAGAGCGGCTGGATCGATAGGCCGATTGTGATGGTAGGCCAGTAGTCCAGCCAGCGGTGACAGATCGGCCAGCAGCGCGCGGCGCGGGCCCGGTTCGCCCGCTAAAACGCCCGAAGTATCGCGTAGCAGGCCCTCTTTGTCGACTTCCAGCCCAAGGTCGCTCAGCGTGGCCCCGTCGCCGCACAATTGCGCCGCGACGCCCGTCATCCCGCTTCCACAGAACCCGTCGAGTACCACCTCGCCCGGTCGAGTATGGTGCAGAATGTGCCGCATGATCGCGCGGTGCGGCACCTTGGTGTGATACGGATGGTCGTTGTAAATCGGGTCGTTCTTGCCAGCCACGATATCCAACGCCAACGGCTGCGTGACTCGCGGCGTTCCTGGCGGGTTCGTCGACGGCGAGTTCGTCGCCGTCACATACTCAGCTGCGGAGTCCGACCCGGCAGGCGAGTTTGTCGACGGACTACGACTGGCGGCGTCCGCGAACCAATCCGCGATTTCGCCGAGGCGGGAACCGGTGAACCAAGGAGCGTCCCGTAGTCGGTCGAGCGCCTGTCGAGGCGTCGTCACGGCACGGGGACCAATTCCAGCGACGCTTCGGCAACCAGCGGATCACCGGCTCGTTGCGCTGTCGCGCGGATTAGCAGCGGCGCCGTGAACGGACCGGGCGAGTCGCTGAACGACAAAGCCAACTCGCCCATCTCCTGGTCGGCGGGAACGGTAACAGGCGCGGCTGACACGCCGCGCAAGTGCGGGGGCGGGACAATCTCCAGGCGAACCGGGGCTTGCAACGCGCGATCGCGGCGAATCTGGACTTTCACTGTCGTCGCCTTTCCAGCGGTCGCGGCGGCGGTGCCTCGGTCGAGCGCGATCCGCAGGGGGGAAGGCGAGACGAGATTCACCATTTGATTGTTTTGGTCGCCGCTGGAAAACGAGACCTTGTGGCGTCGGCCGGCGCCGTCGTCGACCTCGCCCGTGGCCATCAGCACGACGCGGCTGGTTCGACCCAATTCCATCCACGGCGGCAATGAGATGGGATAGGTGAACTCGGAGACGCCGGCTGGCACCGTGATCGTGGGTCCAGTCACTCCTTGCAAATGGCGGGCTTGGCGATCGGCGAGTTCCACTTGTAGCGGGCCCTCGTACCCATTTCGCTCGATCACGTACGTCTTTCGCGAGACGGCCCCGCACGGAATGTACGTCATCTCATAAACGCCCTGGAACTTGAAAGGCGTCGGCAGGGCGACACACAACCAGACGTGATCAGGCCCCATGTCGATCCCACGGATCGAACCGACGGTCGGTGGCGGGGAATTCGTCGTGTGGCCCGGCAGCCCCTGAGCGAGGATGCGAGCGGAAACGGCGACCGGCTTTCCCTCGACGGTCGCTCGGCCAACCACGCGGATCCGCGCCGGTCCGATTGCGGCGGTGGCTGTTGGTTTCACGAGCATTTCGCCGCGATTTTGGTTCGGCGCCACCACCAATTCAGCCACCTCGACGCCGGCGGGCAATCCTTCCACCGATAGCGTCACCGGCTCCTTGAAGCCTCCTTCGCGGTTGACCTGCACCGCCAATTTCCCGGTCGCACCACGCTCGACGTTCAACAAGTCGGCGGCGACTTCCAATTGAAAACCGGGTTGGGTCGGCGCGACCCGCAAACGGTAAGGGCGGGGGGAACCATGGGCGGCGGCCACCACCATCCCCGGAGGCGGCGCGAAGCGATCAGCGAGCGTGATCGTGAATATCCCGTCGGCCGCCGGCGTGAACCGCACCATCGGATCGGGATTATTTGTGTCGCTAAGCGCGCGGCCCACTTCACGTCCTGCGGCGTCGGTGACTGTTAGAACCCCGAGCAACTCCGAGCCAAGTCGAGCCGCTTGGGTCTCCACAGTCCATTCGACGCCTTTCGACAACGCGACCGACCACGTATCCCTGTCGGCCAAACTGTGCAGCGTTCCGTGCAGCAGCGCGGGCCCCGTGAACTGAAGCGGCTGAGTCTCGTTGGGTTCGGTTTCGCGGACATCGTGAAACCCGCTGACTGCGGCGGGAGAGTCAAGCAAAATCGCCAAAGGGTTCGTCAGCCGACCGCCGATCTGCCACCGCATCTCGACCGCGCGCGACGGCAGAGCAGACAGCGAAATCGCGTCGGCGGGAACCGCGTCAGCGAGAGCCGGGGCAGTGGGCGCCGGGGCAGCAAGAGTCGCCGTAGCAGTAGGAGGAGCCGGGGCAGTGGGAATTGCGCCGACAAGGTTGGCGCCTTCAAGTTGCCACGACTGCGTGGAGGCTGGAAGGGCTCCGAGCGGCATAGCAGAGCGGACCCAAGGGCCATCGGTCACGGTCACGCGGTAGACGTACGACTGAAGGCCTTCGCCGCGGACGTCGTGGATATGCAACTCATGCGGACCCGCGATGCGCGCGGTGAACTGAATGAGTGGATCGGCGCCGGGGCGGCCGGTCGCGTCGGCGACAACCGTGCCCTCGGGATCGCGCAATTCGATGCGGGCTTCGAGCGGCGAACCAAACCCATTGGCCTCGACGGCGCACGTGATGACGCGGCCGAGCGGCGGTTCGAACGACCAAATGTCCTGGTCCTCGCGCGGGAACACGCGGCCGTTGATCGTCACGGGCAGTTTCACGAGGGTCGGGATCGGCTCGCCATCGATTTCCTCTTCGACGACTTCGGGCAGGTCGCCGACGATGAATCGCCGAGCCGGGGCGCCGCCTTGTCCGTTCCAGGCGCGCCACAGCCTGGGACCGAGCGGAGCGTCGGCGGCAATCGAAAACTCCGACTCGTAGTCCCGCGGATAGTCCTCCGAACGTTGGCTGGCTGGAAGGCGAACAAGCGGTCCCTCGAACCACAGCGTTGGCACTCGCAGGATTTCCGCCGGCGCAGTCACACCGGTCCCGAGCAGTTCGAAGTTCGA
>JBJTOW010000390.1:0-6534 GCA_046074805.1 Planctomycetota bacterium
CCAAGATCATCCGCAGCGTGGTTGTTTTGCCGGCACCGTTGGGGCCCAGCAATCCGTAGACCTCGCCGGCGGCGACGGCCAACGACAAGTCGTCGACCGCCAAGACGCTGCGACCACTGGCTTCGAAGCGCCGAGACAGCCCGCGCAGAATGATCATTTCAGGAGCGAAACGCCCGTCATATCGCTTGGAACTGCCAGTCCCATGAGGTCGAGGACGGTTGGAGCGACATCGGCGAGCCGTCCGTCGGGACGCAGCCGCGCGCCGCGATGGTCGTCCGACACAACAATCAGATCGACATCGTAGGTAGTGTGCTGCGTGTGGGGACCGCCAGTCGCTGGATCGATCATCTGCTCGGCGTTGCCGTGGTCGGCGGTAACGACCAGCGCGCCGCCTTTCCGCTTCACCGCCGCGATGATCCGTCCCACTTCTTGATCGACCGTTTCCACGGCGGCGATGGCCGCTGACAGAACGCCTGTGTGTCCAACCATGTCGCCGTTGGCGAAATTCACCAAGATGAAATCGAACAGTTCGGAGTCGATCGCGTTGATTACCGCGTTGCCGACCGCGTTAGCTGACATGGCCGGCAACTGGTCGTAGGTGGAAACGTATTTGGGGGATGGGATGTCGAGCTGGAATTCGCGTTGAAAACAGCCCTTCTTATAATCATTGAAAAAGTAGGTGACGTGCGGGTGCTTCTCCGATTCAGCGCAGCGAAACTGCGTCTTGCCCATCGAATGGAGGTATCCGCCAAGGATGTTCGACATTTTGGGCGGCTTGAGAAGAGCGACATTAACCGGCATTCCCGATTCGTATTCGGTCAGAGTAACCATGTGCAGCTTGTCGAGCCGGTGGCCGCGATCGAAACCGCCGCCCTGAATGCCGCTCCATGCGGCATCGTCGAGCACGAAAGCCTTGGTCAATTCGCGGGGACGGTCTCCACGATAGTTGAAGAACACCAACGCATCGCCGTCCTTCACCAACTGCCAAGGCTCGGCGCGTCCCGTCTTCGATACCACGCTCGGCTCGATGAATTCGTCGCCGCTCCGCGAAGCCTCGGTCGGCGCCGCGTAGTAGGCGTTCACCGCTTGCTCGGCGGTCGCGAACACGCGATCGCCACCGGCGGTGAGCAGCTTGTAGGCCCGCACGACCCTGTCCCATCGGAAGTCGCGGTCCATCGCGTAAAAGCGGCCGCAGACGCTCGCGATCCGACCGGTGCCCACCTTCGACAAATGAGCTTCCAACCGCTGCACGAAGCCAAGACCGGACGTGGGCGAGGTGTCACGGCCGTCTGTGATGACATGAAGGGCGACCCGATCCGCCGCCAATTCGCGCTGCCGGCACAAGTCGACCAACGCGAACGCGTGCTCGATGTGGCTATGAACGCCGCCATCCGACAGCAAACCCAATAAATGAAGCGTGCCGCCCGTCTGCTGGACGTAGTTGATCGCTCGATGCAGTTCCTCGTTTTGAAAAAACTGGCCACTGCGGATAAGACGGGAAATCCGCATCAATTCCTGGTCGACAATCCGGCCCGCGCCGAGGTTTTGATGGCCGACTTCGCTGTTTCCCATCACTCCGGCTGGCAGCCCAACGTCTTCCCCCGAGGTGTGGATCTGGACATTGGGATACTGGGCCAGCAACCCGGCGTCCACGGGCGTCCGCGCAAGATGGATCGCGTTGAAAGCATTCATTTCCGGATGCGGGTTGTGGCCCCATCCATCCCGCACAATCAAGACCACCGGCCGCCGCGTCGACATGTTCGCCACCACTGCTGAAACCCGAAAACACTCGGCCGCAACCGCTGCCGCGACCGCCTTCGGGGTTGTAGTGCCCAAAGCGACTCGATGCAAGCCACGAGCGGGCAAGTTCCGCGAGTCCGCATCATACGGTCCGCGTTAAGGCCGTGATTCTTCCAAGCGGGCCAACGCGGCGATGGACCAGCCGGTTGCCATCAGCGATAGAAATTGGTCGCGGCCGTAAGGATCACCGTTGTCGAAATAGGGCTGGAATGGCTCGCAACGCGAACGCGTGTGCCAGGAACCATCGCCCGCTTGACGGATACGCAGGAACGCCGCCGCATCCTGGCAGGACTTGGCATTGTGGTCGAAGCCCGATTCGATCAGTGTCCATAAAGCGAGACCGGTCGCGTAAGGATCGCTCGCCATGCCGCGTCGTTGGCTCCAGCCGCCATTCTCGCGTTGCAAGAAAAGTATTCGATCCTGCCACTCTTTTATGCGGCTTCGCCGCATCGCCGCCTTGGCGTCAGGGAATCGGTCGGGACGCCAAACGTAGGCCAGCAATTGACCTGCCAACTCGTCGATCGATTCGTCGGCGATCGCCGCTGCCGCGTTCGACGATAGCCAATTGAACGCGCGGTCAGCCGCCACGCTTTGTGGTCCGGTTGGGGAACTAGCGGACCAACGCAGGCCTCGAAGTGCCAACGCTGTGACGAACGCCTTGGATTCCTCAGCGGGTGGCCGATGCGCCTCGGGTTCCCACGCTCCGTCCGCGCGTTGTACTTTCATAAGATATTCCGCGAGCGCCTGGACGACCGGATCACTGGCGGGAACCTGGGGTGGCTCCTGGGGCGGAACCTGGGGCGGAACCTCGGGCGGAACCTCGGGCGGTACGTCGGTGATTTTTACCGCTGGCGCCATTTCCAGTGTCCAAAGACCGTAGGCGGCTGTGATGGCCCGGCCGTCGATCGACCGTCCAGCGCGGAGATCGGTTTGACGCTGGGAAAACCATTCCCTGGTAAAACCGGCGATCGCCCGCCGAGTCGGTTCGTCCGGCCGGAGTCCGATCCGCCGGCCTTCCACTTGCGCCAGCAGCGGAAACGACTGGTGATGGCAGGCGAAGCAGTCGCGGTGACGCGGATAGTTGCGGGCCGCGCGTTCCAACAGCCTAAGACCGCGCTCCAACGCGTCGCGGGTCATGGGGACGCTATCGGCCGCGGGCTTGGCGACGACGGCTAGCGGCTTGGACGTTTCAGCTGCGGGCTTGGAGACATCGGCCGGGGGCTGGGGTTTTTCAGCGCGGATCGGCCTTTCGACGACGACAACCCACATCGCCGCCACGAAGATCCCGCGAAGAAAAGTTGGCACCTGTTTCTTGCAATGTTTCACGGTCGTCCTAAGGTCATTCTTCAGGCTGCTCGATTTAGCGGCGATGTCTCAGAAGCGCGGCGACACTGGGTGCCGCTTTCAAATTGTCGACTCACCGCGGCGTTGAAACTCGGGATCGCCCAGTCGGCCGTCGGCGCGGCGTTGGTACACCAAGTGCCCAAGCCAGCGGCGATCGTCGGTTTGGGGAAAGTCGGTCCGCAGGTGAACGCCGCGGGATTCTTCGCGGGCCAAAGCCGCTCGCAGCAGCACTCTGGCGACCGTCAACATATTCTGCAATTCCCAACCATCCGAGTTGTCGAATTGGCGTGCGAAGACATAGCTTGACCACGCGTCGACTGTCTCGACGGCGTCCGCTAACGCCGCTCGTTCTCGACGCACCCCGGCGGTTCGCCAGAGCAGGCTTTTGAGCGAGTTGCGGATGTCAGCCAGATCGAGCGGCTCGTCGGGTTCAACCTTGGGGTGGTTCTCCAGCGGGCAGGCGAGCGCGAGCGTATTCGAATCAGCGGCCGCCGCCGACGCGCCCTGGCCCGCTCGAGCGCCGTAGACGAGGCCTTCCAGCAAGCTGTTGCTGGCGAGCCGATTGGCGCCGTGAAGTCCTGTCGAGGTAACTTCGCCGGCGGCCCACAATCCGGGCACGGAAGTCCGGCCGTCGTGGTCGACGATCACTCCGCCAATCATGTAATGAGCGCCTGGGCGAACCGGGATGCGATCGCGGGCGAGGTCGAGCCCGAACTTGGCGCACATCGCCGCGATACCGGGAAAACGTCGCCGGGTGAATTCCGGATCAAGGTGGCTCATGTCCAGGTAGACGCACGCGTGTCGAGTCCGTTCCATCTGCGACTCGATCGCTTGCGACACGACATCGCGCGGGGCCAGTTCGCCACGCGGATCGTAGTCGGCCATGAAGCGATGGCCATGGCGATCCACCAGCCTTCCGCCTTCGCCCCGAATCGCCTCGGTGATCAAATTGCGGCTGCTGCCGGCGATATAGAGCACCGTCGGGTGAAACTGGACGAATTCCATATCGCGAAGCGCGACGCCGGCGCGGAACGCCAGCGCGTGGCCGTCGCCGGTCGCAACCGACGGGTTCGTTGATTCGCGGTAGAGCTGTCCGGCGCCGCCAGTCGCGAGGATCGTCTGCTTGGCCCACACGAGCATCATGCCGTGGCGATCGTCTCGCACAAGGGCGCCGCGACAGGCGCCGTCGTAGGTGAGCAGGTCGAGCGTGAAGCAGCGGGACCAGACTTGGACGTTGCCAAGTTGCCGCGTGCGTTCGATCATCGCCCGCATCATTTCGCGGCCCGTCGCGTCGCCAAGCGCGTGGACGATTCGGTGATGGCTATGGCCGCCCTCGCGGCCGAGCACCAGCGCCCCGGCGTGCTCGTCGAACGCTGTGCCCCATTCGATCAGCTCGCCGATCCGCTCGGGCGCCTCGCGGACCACCTCCGCGACCACATTCGGGTCGCAAAACGCTCCGCCGGCGGCGAGCGTGTCGGCGATATGGTTTTCGAACCGGTCCTCGGGGTCCATCACGCCCGCGATTCCGCCCTGGGCCCAACTGCTGTTGGACAGCTCCAAAACGTCTTTCGTCACGACCACAACCGAGAGACTGGGATCGACGGCGCTGGCGGCCCGCAGGCCGGCCACGCCGGCGCCAATCACCAGCACATCGGTGTGCCAATGCGGTAGACGCTTTGGATGGAAGGGAACAAGGTATCGCGGGGTGATGGTGGGCAAGGCAGAGGGCTCGCTGCGGCTTACGTGATGTGGGCGCCTTGGGTCTCGACGTACACGGAGTACAACGATTGGCTGGCGCACATGAACAAACGGTTGCGTTTCGTGCCGCCGAAGCAGACATTGCCGCAGATTTCCGGCAGCAGGATTTGGCCGATCCGAGTGCCATCCGGCGCGAAAATGTGGACGCCGTCATAGCCGTCGCCAACCCAGCCGGCGCTGGCCCAAATGTTGCCGTCGACGTCGGCGCGGATGCCGTCGGCGAATCCGGCTTCGTCGAATCCGTCCAGCTTCATCGACGCGAACTCGCGGCCGGCGCCGTTGAGTCGCTTGCTGTCGATAATGTCCCACACCTTGATGTTCTTCGGGGCGTTCGGATAGTGGGACGCGCCGGTATCCGCGACATACAGCTTCTTGTAGTCGGGCGAAAAGCACAAACCGTTCGGCTTGAAGATGTCGTCGGCCACTTTGTCGATTTTGCCGGTTGTTGGATCGATCCGGTAAATCGCCTCTTTCAGCAGGAGCTCGCCCTTGTTGCCCTCGTAGTTCATCAGGCTGCCATAACCGGGGTCGGTGAACCAGATGCCGCCATCGGGATGAACGATAGCGTCGTTGGGCGCATTGAACGGTTTGCCATTAAACGTCTCGGCGAGCGTGGTGACTTTGCCGGAATGCTCGTAGCGCACCACCTTTCTTGTGCCGTGTTCGCAGGCGATCTGCCGCCCCTGGTAGTCGAAGGTGTTGCCATTGCTGTTGCCAGCCGGCTTGCGGAACACGCTGACATGGCCGTCCTCTTCGAGCCATCGCAGTTGAATATCGTTGGGAATGTCGCTCCAGAGCAGATACCGGCCAACGCCATTCCAGGCCGGTCCCTCGGCCCACAAAGTGCCAGTGTGCAACCGTTGGATCGGAGTGTTGCCCAGCTTGTACTTCTTGAAACGCGGATCGAGGACCTTGATGTCGGCATCGGGATAGCGGACCGGCTGGGCATTCGGGCCATACTCGCGAGCCGCCGTTTCGCCGTGGCGAAGAGCCAGCGAAGCGGCGGCGGCGCCCGCGACGGCCAGGAATGAACGGCGAGTGGCGGAAACAGCCGGACTCGCGGTCGGCTGGCTGGACCGCAACGCGGCCCCGTGTTCGACAACACCCGCGTTTTCAACAACGGGACCGGACAACGGCTCTCGAATCGACTTCGCCATGAAGCACCTCGGGAACGACGGACAGAGTGGAAACGGAAGGTGGAACGCTGGAACCATCGAACGCCGATCAACCACGTGGATCGCGACGGAGATCGCGGCGACTCGGGGCCGATCGAGTGCCATACGGTAGACCAGCCGTTCGGACAGTTCAACCCGCGCGTCGCTGAGCGGCGTCCACCGAGCGGCGACGTACCGAAGCCGCCTGCGGCGCGCTTGGTTGTCCTACGTCCGAAAATCCGGCTCGACCGTTGACACCCGAACGACACGAAAAATACCGACAAGCGGCGCGACCGGAGGCGGGTTGTTCGGGTTACACGCGCAACGCCACGTTTAGCGATTCGCCGCAAAATGACTGTTGTGCGTCGCCCCGGTTAGTTCTTGGCCTCCTGGCCCACGACTCGCCGACTTCTTTCGTGGGCCCGCGAATGGGGTTGTCCCATGACGCCCGCCCGCGTTCCAAATGGACTTGGCGACG
>JBJTOW010000391.1:0-19212 GCA_046074805.1 Planctomycetota bacterium
TCGGACTGGCGATCCGCGGTGAACGGGCCCACTATCATGACGATCCACATGACGGCTCGTTCTTGCTCTCCCAGACGGTGGAGGAGCGTTCGGCCACGTTTGCGCGGGCGGGGATCGTCGGGACGCTGGCATATATGTCGCCCGAAATGGCGGCCGGACGATGGCCAGATGTGTCGACGCAGTCCGACGTGTACGGGTTGGGGGCCGTGTTATACGCCGTGCTGACGGGACGACCACCGATTGCTGGCGGCACGCCGGCCGAAACGCTCCAGCGCGCCATCGTCGGCGCCATCGAGCCACCCCGCGCATGGAATCGCCGCATTGATGGGGAATTGAATGCCGTTTGCCTCAAATGTCTCGCTCGTGATCCAGCGCGTCGCTACGGTTCCGCCGACGCGTTGGCCAACGATTTGCGGCGTTGGAGCGAGCGGCGAGCGACGCTCGCTGGCGGACGCCCATCGCCGCTCCGCGAATCGCGGTTTTGGGCGCGGCGCAATCCGGGCATTTTGGCAATCGCCGCCTTGGCGCTTATGACTCTCGCGACGCTCGCCGTTTACATCCGATTGGACAGCGATCGACGCCAACTCGCGAACGCCCGGAGCGAGAACGCCGCTCGAGCAGCTCAATTGGCTCGACAACTCGATCGGGAACTTCACATGATCCGCGCGTTCACCGCGCGGCTCGCTGAAAGCGACCAACTGCGAACAGCCCTGCGGCCGGACAGCGGCGAACTCGCGGCTTCGGATCGGCGACTCGCTATTCAGTCTGTGATCGACCGTGTTGATCAGCGTCTGCTGTTTGATCTGGCGGGTGGCAATCCTTTGGTGAATGTGCTGGTGCTCGACCCCGAGGGCCGCGAATTGGCGGACACAGCGGCGCGGGGACGCGACCTGCTGCCCCATTCTTTCGCCGTCCGTGACTACGTCCGAGCCTTTCGCGATCGTCCCTTTCCACCTTCCCATGTGCATGTGGCACGCGCGTTTCATTCGATCAAGGACGGAAGCCACAAGATCGCTGTGTCGACCCGCGTGTGGGATGCCAACGGCGAACAACTTGGTTTCGTCGTGGCGAACTTTCCGATCGGCCCTCAGCTGCTTGGCTTCGACCTCCGCCAAGAACCGGGCGACGCGGCGGTACTCTGCCCGCTCGACCTGTCCGATCCCTTGCAGGAGCGGCCGGAGCCGTTGGAATCAACATGGACATACGTGGTAGTGATTAGACGCGACTACGGGGTGGCCACTGCCCAACGCCCTCACGAGTCGGCTGCGCCGGAGCTCGCGTGGTTCCAGCGGTATCGCCAACTAATCCGCATAGGCAGCGACCCGCAACGCGGCAAAATTAGCGACTATCACCGCGTCGGCGCAACGGACCTGCTGATCGTGTCGTCCCGTTCCTGGCCGTGATCGGGTTCAAGGTGCTTGGCGTTGGTGATTCGTCGTCCGGAATACAGCTGGCCGCCCATCAGGCGAGAAGCTGCCGGATTGGTTCGCCGCCTTGGGCGATCTTATGAGGGCGGCCGGTCCGCTCCAAGTCCTCCATCAGCGACGAATAGACTCGATCCACTTGCGGCAAATAGGTTCGCAATATCGAAAAAAATGTACTCGTGCGTATCCCCTCCGTAGTCAGCGACTCCGGGGTAGGAACCGTAGTACCATGTCCAAACGACATGGACAAACTTAACAATCGCTATGATCAGTTTTGTAGCGATGAACGCGCTGTTGCTGGCAACGTCTGTCCTGACGGCTTGAAAAACTCGCAGACCGAGCCCATGCTCGGCCGAAGACCGCTGTCGCTTAGTTCTTGCATCCCTGAGGGGTGATTCGCAACCCGAAAAGCTCGGCGACTCATTGTGGCGACCGGCGCGATGATGCACAGTCCTTCGCTGCTAGAAAAAACGTGCCGTTCGCCCTACGACAACCACCCTTCTAACTCACCCCCGAGGTGGAATCGAGCAGTCCGCGTTGTTCAAGATCTTCGACGAGCGCCGGCAGGAGGGTAGCGAGCACTGGCAGTTTGTGTTCCTTCAACATGGCGAAGTTGTTTTCGTGCATGTCGTAGGTGAACGATCCATTGGGAAGGAAATTTTCCGGCTGAGCAGCGCGTGGCGATCCCGTAGTCGTTCGCTCGTAAGTCCGGGAACCGACTCGGCGCCCGGCAACTTCGGTTCGCCCAGGGCGATTACCGTTTGGCTAGGGCCGCCCAGCAGATTGAACAGAATACCGATTTCGCCCGACCTGTCGGCCTAAGCGGTCGAGTCGTGCTTGCGGCCTTCGTTTCGGGCCGAAGGATATCGAGTAACCACGGTAGGGCACCAAGGGAAATGCCACGCGAAGAAAAACGGCTCGCCATCCCTCTCGCGAGTCCGCCTGCCAGTCCGCTGAACTGGAGGCATTCCCGGCGAGTGCGTTGGCGGGGAGGCGAAGCGAAGGGGGCCGTTCGGCATGGGGAAACTTCCGGGCTTCGGTTTTTCGACTTCACGTCGTTACTTCAGCGATCCGCTTCGGGGCGGGAACAACGAACATGATCGACTTCGCGAACCACGCCGGAGCCGATGTGGCGAAAAGTTAGCTGGCGCGCGCAAGCACGATGTCGAAGGTGCCGAGTTGGAACTGACCTTGGGGCAGTTTGACCGTGGCAAGCGGGATGATCAACGACGGCTTGATGAACTGGTCTCGGCCGTTTTCCGGATCGCCCTCGAAATACAGTTGTGTCACCAACGTTTTGTAGCCGGTCGCGGCGACGAGGTAATGGATGTGGGCCGGCCGCCACTTGTCGGGACCTATCTTGTATCGCCCGGGCTTGATCGTTTCGTACTCGTAGTAGCCCGTCTCGTCGGTAACTAATCGGGCGCGGTTGTGGAACACGCCTTTTTGGGGCGGGTTCCGTGGATCGTCATTGTCGTAGCGGCCGACGGCGTTGGCTTGCCAAACGTCGAGCGTCGCGCCGACGAGCGGCTGTTTGGTGTCGAACGACCAGACGCGGCCGCGAACGACAAGCACTTCGCCCGGCTCTAGGGGCGGTGTGATTTTGCCACGATACGGCGCGCCGCGGCGATGGTAGGGACCGAGAATGTTGTCTTCGGTCGGACGCAAGGTGGCCGGTGGTGTCGGCGGCGGGACGACGACAACATTCGCGGCTACAAAATCGTCCGCTTTGCCGCTTGGCTCGGTCGGCTGGGCATGCGCGGCCAGCGTCAATGTCCCAAGGCCGGCTGCCAATCCCAGGGAACTGCTTCGGAAGAAATCGCGTCGATCAAGGCCGTCCATCGTTATCTATCTCCAGTGTGTGGGGCGAATCGGGAATTGTACGGCAACCGTGGATCGCTAGTAGCCAGCGACTGACGTGTCCGATGCGGTGTCGATTGCTGGCAAGCCAAGCCGCCGGCGGGCCTCGTCCAGGATTTCCTTCGTGCGGCTCGCTCCGCAGCGCGACACGCCAAGTTCGCGGACTTTCAGCAACGCGTCGAGATCGCGGATTCCGCCAGCCGCTTTCACCTGAACACGTGCCGGCGAATGCTTGCGCATCAACGCCAAATCGTCCAGCGTCGCGCCGCCCGTGCCGTAGCCGGTCGAGGTCTTAACCCAGTCGACGCCAAGTTCGCCGCAAATCTCGCACAATCGTATTTTATGGGCGTCCTGAAGATAACAGTTCTCGAAGATCACTTTGAGTTTTTGGCCGGCCGCGTGGGTCGCGGCGGCAACCGCCTCGATATCGCGGCGCACATAGTTCCAGTCGCCGCTAAGCACCTGCGAGATGTTGACGACCATGTCGAGTTCCTGGCCGCCGTCCGCGAGCGCCTGCATCGTCTCGGCAAGCTTGATGGCGGTGCTGTGCCCGCCGTGTGGAAAACCGATCGTCGTGCTAGCCTTGACTGTTGAACCCGCCAGCAGTTCCGCGCACCGACGCAGCGCGAACGGCATGATGCAGACGCTTGCCACATCGTACGCGACGGCCAGTCGGCAACCGGCCTCCCAATCCGCCGCCGTCAGCGTCGGATTCAGCAGCGAATGATCGATCATCTTGGCGACATCGAGATAATGGAACATGATCCTTGGAGCCTAGCTGTTCGGGTGGGTATGTGGAGACGGGCGATTCGACGAGGAAAACGGACGGGCCGAAATCGGAAGCCTGACTTGTCGCGCTGGGTTCTAGCAAGGCGCGGGCGGAAACGCCACCACGGCGTTTCGGGATCGGCGGGTTGTTGTCGTTTTCAAGAACTGCGGCCGGAACGCGACCACCACGCGGCCGTCATCCAATCGCTAGAATTCGGCAATCGTGGAAAACGAGTTTTCCACGATTTTTCCCAGTTGAATTCCAGACTCTTGGCAAGCTGTTCCCGAAGGAGAGCCCGCTCATGTCGCATCCCTTGCGTTGGCTGTGGACGATTGTTGTTGTGGCCGTCGTCGCCTGTGGCGGGCTCGCGGGGATTCGAGTCGCTCGCGCGCAAGGCGACGCCGATGTCGAGGCGAAGTTTATCGCCATGTTGAACAACGCGACGCTGAAGGGGACTTGGGCCCCGGTCCAACAAGGCAAGCTGGGAGGCGAGCGGGGCAACGACAGCTATCGCATCGCCCGCGCGGCGAAGTCAAGCGACGGCAAGTGGACGATCGTGTCGGTGTTCGCCGTGGGCGATCGACAGATCGAGTTCCCGATCGCCGCATCCGTTAAATTCGCCGGCGATACGGCCGTGCTGATCCTCGACAATGTCCGAGCCGGCCCGGGGAAGGCGAACTGGTCAGCTCGAGTCATGTTCCACGACGATGTCTACGCCGGCCGATGGTGGGAGACCGGAAACAAGGATCATGGCGGGACGATCGCTGGGACGATCGCCCGGGATGCGGCGAAACAACCGTGACAGGTTCGCGTTAAGCGAACCACTCACCTTTGGTAGATCGGTAAGTAGGCCTTGTCTAGCTGCAACATGATCAGGTTGCAGGCCGTGACGTAGATGGGACCGACGGCACCCGAGCTCCAAGAACCATCCTCGGACTGTTCACCGACGATTTTCTTGTAAAGCTTATCCCGGAATTCCTCCCAGTCCTTGGCTCCTTGGCGATAGACCACTTGGGCGTAGTACACATACGTGTAGTGCCAGTGTCCAAACGATCCGCTGGCGTCGTTTAGATTGCTAAGCGTTTGCTTGCAGTACTTCAGCATTTCGGGAACATGTTTACCTTCGTAGTCGCCGGCGTTGTAGAGCGTGGCGAGCGAGGCGGCGGTGATCGCGGGCCGCGAACTGCCGCGATTGCGTGAGCTGTACGAGATGCCGCCGTCGGCGTTTTTGCACTGGTAGATGTATTCCTTGGCCTTCTCGATGGCCTCGGCTGGCACCGGGATCCCCGCGTTGCGGCAACCCCGCAAGCCCTGTACCTGAGTGATTGTCGTCGATCCTTCGTCGAAATCGTTGCCGTCTTTCGCGCTGACGTAGCCCCATCCGCCGGACTTGGTCTGAGCCTGGCAGCTGAAGCGAACCGCCTTGTTGAGGACTTCCACCAGCTCTGTCCGCCGCTCCGCATCCTCCTCCTCGCCGAGAACCTGCGACAGGAAGAGCATGGAGAAGCCGTGCCCGTAGGTGTAGTGGTTATCGGTATTGGGGTCGCCGATGAGCCCATTGCCGCGAACTTTGTTTTGAATGAGGTAGTCCACGCAACGGCGGATGTTTTTCGCGTAGGGGCCTTGCGTCGTCGTGGATCCCGAGCAAATCAACGCGGTGCCCGCGAGCGCCGTCATCGCGGTTGGAAACTGCTGAGCCGTCCAGTGGCCGGCCGACGACTGCGTGCGGGCGACCCACTTCAACCCACGCTCAATCGACTTGTCCCACGCGGGGTCTTTCGCTTTGGCGGCGGTGGCGGGCAGTGCCGTCATCGCCTGCCATCCCGCGCCACCCAACAGACTGGCGCCACCAACCGCTGCGAGGCGGCGGAGGGATTCTCGACGGTGGATCTTGCTGTGCATGGCGGGTGAAACCTTATGCGGAAGGGCGGGCAGACTCGGAAAACAAAGTCCAAAGCCGGGTTGAATACGACGAGGTCGAGTTGGCCTGAGCGAGGTCGAGAGGAGGAATGGAGATGGAACTACAGTTTTGGAATCGGCTTGATCGGGCCGCTAGGCTGAGGATAGGGCGGCTCATAAACCGGAACGAGGCCCACGCCGTAGCCCCGAGCTTGCTCGGCCGCCGCTCGCGCGGCCCATGGAGTTCCCGGGTGCTATTTCGCCACCGCCGTAAACAAGTCGTGAGCTTTGTCGATGTACGATTGGGACTCCTCGGGACGAAGCAGCTCCTTGCGGGTGTGGATCTCCCAGTGGGTGAGCGTCAGGTTAGGGGCCTTGGTGAGCGGCACGGTTTTGGGATTCTTCATGAACCAATTGAGATACGCCCCGTACTCATAGATCCGCGCTTGATAGGCGATCAGTTGGGCGTACATCAGATCGTAGTTCGCCTGCCAGCGGGGGGCAGCCTCTTGCTCACGAAGCGGCTTGATTTTTTCCAGAGCTTGTTGCGCCTTGGCGAGGTACGGAAGGTAGGCTCGGGCATGGATCTGAGATTCGGCCGCTTGTCGCACGAATTCTTCGGGCCGCGGTGAAAACGTCACCCGCATTTCCACGGCTTTGGAGATGAGCGGATTGTAAGGATTGAGGTCGTTGATGACCTGCCAAAGGATGGTGCGTAGCGGAGAATCATCGCGGTCCTTGTAGATGTCCAGTCGCGACCGCAAGTCGGGCACGTACGGCCGCATTTGCTCCAACTCATAACGCTGCTTCTCGCCCCGAACCAGATTCGTCTCGATGCTCGGAAGCAGAAAGAACACGCCACCCGTTTCCCGCGCCATGCGTGTTTGCTCGTACGAGCCAAATCCCGCCGGGTGGGCGTCATGTCGCCGACGAAAGCCGTCGATCTGCAATTGTTCGACGAAGCCCGTCTCGGGGCCGCGATCGATCGCCAGCCAGTGAGTTCGTTTGGTCTGCGGATGTTGCCACCGCATGTGGGCGTAGGGATACCCGAAGACCGCTTCGCGGCCGAGAATGTAGAGCCGGCAATGAGCCGCTTTGGCCTCGGCGATCGCCCGTTCCAAAAACTGTTCGTTCGTCGGACGGTCGCCGCTCTCGTCGGTCACAAGCACGAGCGCCATTTGCCGATTCTCGCGTTGGGCATACTCGCGCATCTGAGCGATCGACCGGCCAACCGCTTGACACATCATCTCTTTGCCCGATGGATCGATTGGCACCTGGTCGATCGCGGCGCGGATCGATGTGAAGTCGCTGACCGGTTTAGGGGTGTGGTTAATGAAGCCTTCGCCATAGCTGGTCACACCGGTGAGCAGCGACTGGTTATCCTTGCCATTGGCGAGTCCCAGTTCCACATAGATGCGGTCAATGCGGTCGCGGATTTCCTTCTGATCGTCCTTCATGCTCTCCGACTGGTCGAAGCACCAAATGACCATGGCGTCGCCCTTCGAGAGCATCCACATGATTTCTTGAGTGATCCGGTCCATCGCCTGTTCGTAGGTGTCGACAATCGACCGCGGATCGCCCAGCGCGCCAGCGGGGGTCTCGACAATCAACTTGCGACTCGGCGGCGCGTCCTCTATCAGGCCATCGATTGAGACTCCAGCATCCGACGACTGTTCGACGATGCCCTTGTCGAGGACCGGCGCGGAAACATCTCCACCAGCGGCTCCGCTGGCTGCTCCACCAACCGCGCTGTCCGATACGCCAACATTGGGAGCCGCGTAGTTGGACGCGATCCCAGGTTGCGTGGACGCTTCGATCACTTCGTCCAATTCGGTTTTGAGCAGATCGTCAGGCGGCCGCTCCTCAAACACATCCGCAATAATCAGCCGCTCGGCTTGCTTGACAGGTTCGCTGACCGCCAGCACTGCGAGGGCGATCAAAACGCCCGCGTGAACGATCATCGACACCAAGCTGGCGCCGAATCCTTGCCAAAATTCCCTCGTCCAGCGGGTGAGGATTCCGGGCCGCGCCTCATCCTGCTCGTCCTCGAATTGCTCATCCTCGAATTGCTCGCCCTCGAATTGCTCGCCCTCGGCTTCGTCGTACTCCTCGTACGCGTCGTGTTCGTCGACTGGCTCGTTGTCATAGTGTCCACGCGACTGGTTCGCGCGGGCATTGGGGGAGGTCGCCGCGTGTTGGACCCCATCGTTATCCGGGGCACCCGCAAACCGCGACCGGGGCGCAGCCGTCTTGTGGGGAGGTGTTGCAGGCGAGTTCGTTGCTGGCGAGTTCGTTGCTGGCGATGGCGACGTTGGAGGTCTCGCAGGTGGTATGGGCTTGGAAGCGCGCGGCGGCGAGGCACCAACTTTTCCCGACGGTGGGACAAGAGAGCCGGTTGCTGTGCTTGGGTAGCGACTTGTTTCGGCGGACGGACGAGCTTCCGACGATGAGTCGCGACGGGGCGCGGAAGGACCAGAAGACGCGGACGACGAGCGAGGGTTCATGGCCGAACCATCCGGGGAGCTAGGAAGGAACGTGCCGCATTATACCGATCGACCGCCGCTTTCCTAATCTTTCCTCACTTTTGCTCGCGAAACGTCGCCCAGCTTAGATATCCGAGCCCCCCGGCACACAAAATGAAGCCAATGTCCATCACGCCGCTGGCACCCTTGAACGGCGCGATAGTGGCCGGAAGCGCTAGGTCGAGGACGAATAGGATTAGGATGAGGATGGAAATCACCATCCCCGCCATGCATAGGGCCTTCGGCATGCGAAGCGTCCTCGGGAATTCACAGCGTGGGGTGCGGCTCGGAGCACTGAACCCGGCCAAAGGCTTTGGGCCGAAGCGAGCGATAGTATAATCACCGGCCCGGCAATGTCATCCAGCCTAGTTGGAACAGTTTTCGCCCCTCCCGTTTCCGCGAACGACCACGACCGATTATCCGATTTGTGGCGCGTTTGATGACGGCGAATCCGCCCGGGCCCCTGTCGTCCAAAACCGTCGGCTGATGGGGCGGCCCTCGGCTGGCGGCGACCGGTACCACCCAGTCCCCCCAAGCCAGGACGGTGTCCGGTTCGTCTTGACCCTGCCGGACAAAACGGCTACTTCCCGAATCGGGAGCGTTGAGTGGACGTCTCAGGGAAGAGGTGCGCGCATGCTAGGTTTCGCCACAGGATCCGTTGGCGGCGGAATGGCCACGAATCGGCCAATGTCCGAATCAGGCCAACCGGCGATACGAGCGTCTTGGCAAACATGCAGTCCCATGCGACGCGCGGCGACGTTGGGTGGGTGGGCCATCGCCGCTTCGTGCCTGCTCATCCCCGCCAAGCTACTCGCCCAACAACCGTCCCAAAACCCAGCGCGGGCCTTGTTCACGGACCTTACAGAAACGCTCGGCGGCGCTGGTAACGCGGTTCGCGGAAGCGTATCGGGCGGCCTGGAATCGCCCGAATCGCCTTTCCCACTGCCGCCAGGGACGCCTACCGCTGACGACCTCTATCGCCAAACCGACGAGGATGTGCGACGTAAGAGTTGGGGCTGCGTCAATTGCCACCGCGATGTCCACGACATGCATGCCCTTCCGACCGTCAAGCTGGGCTGCATTGATTGCCACGGTGGCGATGCGAACTGCGGGACCAAGGAAGGCGCGCACGTTTCACCGCGGCTTAAATCGGCCTGGCCGACCGCGGGCAATCCAGTCCGCAGCTACACGCTGCTCAACCATGAATCGCCCGAATTCATTCGGTTCGTCAATCCGGGCGATTTGCGGGTGGCGCACATTAGTTGCGGTTCCTGCCATCCCAAAGAAGTGCTGCAGGTCCGCAAGAACATGATGACCCACGGCTGTATGCTGTGGGGCGCGGCTCTGTACAACAACGGATCGGTACCCAACAAGATTCCGCGTTATGGCGAGAGCTACAGCATGCACGGCGCGCCGCAGCGTCTGCAAAATGTTTGGCGCCGCGACCAAGTCGATCGAATCGGCTACGACGTCAATCGCAAAGGGATGGTGCCATTCCTCGACCCGCTGCCCCGGTTCGAAGTCAGCCAGCCGGGCAACCTTCTGCGGATTTTCGAGCCCGGCGGACGGTTTCGCCCCGAAGTTGGCATCCCGGAGAAACTCGAGGAGCCAGGCCGCCCAAGAACCCGCCTCAGCGTCCGGGGACTCGGCACGGAAAATCGCACCGACCCGGTTTTTGTCGGCCTGCAAAAGACCCGTTTGCTCGACCCAACGCTTAATTTTCTCGGCACCAACGACCATCCAGGGGACTACCGTTCCAGCGGTTGCTCGGCCTGCCACGTCGTCTACGCCAACGACCGCTCGCCCGTCCATGCGGGCCCCTACGCCCGCTACGGATTCCAAGGAATGGCCGCTCGCGAACGCGACGCGTTCGTCAACGGCGTCGATCCCACGATCTCCAAAGAGGAACGCGGACACCCTGTCGCCCATCGTTTCACCAGCGCGATCCCGACCAGCCAATGCATCGTCTGCCACATGCATCCCGGCACCACCGTGCTCAATAGCTACATCGGCTTCATGTGGTGGGATAACGAAACCGATGGCCAACTGATGTATCCCGCGAAGCAGAAATATCCGACCGCCGAAGAGTACGCGCAAGGTCAGATGAGCAATCCCGAGGAGGCGTCTGTCCGCGGCCTGTGGGGCCAAGCCGACTTCCTCGAACGCGTCCCCGAACTGAACCGTGTCGCGCAGCATTCGCAGTTCGCCGACTTCCATGGCCACGGCTGGGTGTACCGCGCCGTCTTCAAGAAAGACCGCCGCGGCAATCTGCTCGACCCGGAAGGCGATGTCATCCAAGAGGTGACGAGCGAAAAGCTCCGCGCCTCGGTTGTTCAACCCGACGAGCCTTACGTCCCGGTCGATCCGGCCGATCCCCATGCCCCGACGCTCGCCGAGTCCAAAAAACGCGACGACCATCCCGTTCATCTCATGGACATCCACATGGAACGCGGTATGCACTGCGTCGACTGCCATTTCGTCCAGGACGTCCACGGCAACACCAAGCTGTACGCCGAGGTGCGGGCGGCTATCGAAATCACCTGCGTCGATTGCCATGGCACGGCGGACGAATCGATCCCGGAAAAGATCGCGCGACTAGGACGCATGCCTACCAGCGGACCCGCCTCCGAAGAATCGTCGCGGGTGAATCCGAGCGGTGGCCGCAACCTGCTCGCCCTTCGAACCGCGACCGCTCCACGCCGACCCAGGTTCGAAGTGCGGACCGAACGGCGGATCGTGAACGGCCAGCCCGTCGACCAAAAAGTGCTCATTCAACGGGCGATGGTCGAACAGGGCCGCGAATGGCGAATTGTGCAAACGAAAGACTCGATCGACCCCACGCGCGCCGAATACAACGCCAAATCGCATCAAGCAAAAACGGTCCGCTGGGAGGTCGATGCGAAGAACGAATTGCGCATGGTGTGGGGTGGCGCCGTCGCCTCGGCCGGACCGAAGGGCAGCGGCCGCGAGACGGTCGGCGGCGTCAAATGCGCCCATCAAAACGACAACCTCTCCTGCATCGCTTGCCATTCGTCGTGGAACCCCAGTTGCTTCGGGTGCCACCTGCCGCAAAAAGCCAATCGAAAAATGCCCAATTTGCACAACGAGGGCGAAGTTTCCCGGAACCGCACCGCCTATAACTTTCAGACCTTGCGCGACGATGTCTATATGCTGGCCCGCGACGGGTT
Organism: Planctomycetota bacterium; assembly: GCA_046074805.1. Taxonomy (GTDB): domain Bacteria; phylum Planctomycetota; class Planctomycetia; order Pirellulales; family Pirellulaceae; genus CAIXSC01. Next base: position 11,663 of record JBJTOW010000391.1, read on the forward strand.
GGCCACCGGGAACAAAATCAATCCGTCCCGCTCAAGCTGCGCGATCCACGTGACTTCGTATAACAATAACCGCGAGTCGATCTACGGTCAGCAACAGACGATCTCTGGCGGCGGAATGAGCGGCATCGCCTTCAGCACCAATGTGCCCCACACCGTTCGCGGCCGCGCCATTCGAAGCGGGCCTCCTGGTCCTGGCGGCACCTCGGAAACAAAGATGTGCTCGGATTGTCATATTTCAAAAGAGAACGACAACAATGCGATCATGGCGCAGTTGCTGATGCAGGGAACCAACTTCGTGAATTTCATCGGCAAATACTGCTGGGTCGCGACCGGCGAACATGGTGTCTTCGCGCCCGTTGTGACCGAAACCGATGAACCCCAAGCGGTGATCGGAAGCACCTTGCACGAATACGCTTTTCCGGATTATTACCACGAACACGTGGAGCGTGGCCGGATTCTCGAGCACGCCCACGAGCATCCGGGCGTCGACATTCTCGACAAGATAAAGCGTCCGTTCAAAAAGCCCGAAGTGCTGATGGTCCAGCCGCGCGGCGAATACCTTTACGCGGCTTGTGGAGAAGGCGGGCTACGCGTGTTCGATATCGCGTTCATCGATCATAAAGGCTTTGCCGAACGGATCACGACAGCGCCCGTTTCGCCGGCGGGCCAACGCTTTCATGTTCCCACCAAGCACGCGTTGTACGTCGCCGCCCCGACGACGATCGCTCCCGACCCAACGCGTGTCCAAATGCCGGAAAACAAAGAGCAACCTGTGCATCCTTTGTACGCCTTCCTGTACGTCGCCGACAAATACGAGGGACTGATCCTCGTCGGCGCCGGCACGTTGCTCGACGGCGACCCGCTCAACAACTTCCTCGAACGGTCGCTCACCTTCAATCCCAACGGACTGCTAAACGGCGCTCGGCACATCGCTTTCGTCGGCACTTACGCTTACATTTGCTGCGACGCGGGACTGGTCGTCGTCGACTTGTCGACGCCCACCAAACCGCAAGTGACAAGCGTTATCGGCCACGAGGTTTTCGAGCACCCGGTGGCGGTGCAGGCCCAATTCCGTTACGCCTTCGTGTGCGACGAACACAAAGGCCTGAGCGTGCTCGACATCCTCAATCCCCACGACCCAAGGCCTGTCGCGTTTCTGCCGATCGACGTCTGTCACAATGTGTATGTCGCCCGGACCTACGCGTATGTCGCCGCCGGACCGCTCGGCATGATCGTCGTGGATGTGACCAACCCGGAACGGCCGGTCATCGACCAGCAATTCGACTCCGATGGCTGCCTAAACGATTGCCATGACATCAAACTCGGCATCACCAACACCAGCGAATTCGCGTATGTCGCGGATGGCAAAAACGGTTTGCGAGTCGTGCAATTGACATCGCCCGAAACCCCGGGCGCCGCCGGGTTTAGTCCGCGACCCGCCCCGCGATTGATCGCCACCTATCCGATCCCGGACGGCGGCCATGCCTTGGCTGTCGGCAAGGGGATCGATCGCGACCGGGCTGTCGATGAATCCGGAAACCAAATCGCCGTCTTCGGTAGACTCGGCGCCCGCCCGCTCAATCTCAACGAGCAACAACGCATGTACCGCAAACCCTCCGGCCCCGGTCTGTGGAAAGGCGATGTCTTTTCCGTCAGCGATGATCCGTATGACCCGATTTATCTACGGTCGAAATAGCGGGTAACCCGCGGCCTTCCCTCAAATCGATGGCCGAATCGATTGTTGAATCGTTGGCTGAATCGATAGCTGAATCGATAGCCGGTACGCGGAAGCGCGGCCCGGTTACGGGACAAGAGGTTCCTGGGCCGGGTTGGGTTGAGGCGGGATCCGCGCACGCAAAGGCCCGATGATCTCCGGCGGAACGAATTGCGCCAGCATCGCGTCGCTAGCGAGCGGAGCGATCTGTTTCAGCAACGAACTGCTCACGTGCGCGAAACGCTCGTCGGCCACCAAGAAAATCGTTTCCATCCGTGGGTCGAGATGGCGATTGGCCATCTGCATCGTGAACTCGCCCGCGATGTCGGTCAACGGTCGAACGCCGCGAATCATGATCCGGGAACCGCAGTCGTGGACAAACGTCACCGCCAACCCGGCGAATGGACGAACCTCGACATTGGCGAACTTCGAAGTCGCTCGTCGGACCAACGCGACGCGTTCTTCCAAGCTGAACAACGGCCGCTTTTCCGCATTAATACCGATGCCTACCACCAATCGCTCGACGAGCCGGCTGGCACGTTCGATCACATCCAAGTGCCCGAGCGTGATCGGGTCGAACGAACCGGTGTAGACGCCGATGCGATAGGGGTCGAGCGACATGATGGTTGTGTTGGCCCGTCGGCTTGGACAAAACGCTAGCCCGCTAGCCTGCTAGCCCGCTGGCAGATGCTTTTGGAGGAACAACGCCCGCTCCTCGTTGCGTTCAGCCGTGTCGAGTTCGCGGCCACGGATCTTCTGTAGATGGGCGGGTTGCGTTTGCAGAAACAGGCGATTGACGGTGGCGATGTCGATGTCGGTGATCAGTTTGAGGTTGATTCCCAACCGCACGCTGGAAAGTAGCAGCAGAGTTTCCTCGCTACTGATTGTTTTCGCGGTGCGGAGGATGCCGAGCGCGCGGCTGACGCGGTCGTGAAGGTCCTTGTGGCTGTGTTCGACGAGCGTTTGGCGGGCCTTCCGTTCGTACTCGAGCAGTTTCGGCACGATTTCGGCGACTTGGGCGATCAGTTGCTCTTCGGTCTTTCCCAGCGTCAGTTGATTGCTGATTTGGTAGAAGTCGCCCAGGGCTTGCGAGCCTTCTCCATAGAGTCCACGGACGGCGAGATGCATTTTCTGCAAGCCGCGGAACACCTTGTCGATCTCGCGGCTCAGCACCAGTCCCGGCAAATGAAACATCACGCTCACCCGCAGTCCCGTGCCGACATTGGTCGGGCAGGCGGTGAGGTAGCCAAGCTGTTCGTGGAACGCGAATGGCAAACGTTCCTCGAGCAGATCGTCGAGCCGATTGATTTGCCGCCAAGCTGGCTCAAGGTCGAAGCCGCTGTGCATCACCTGCAGCCGCAAATGGTCTTCCTCGTTGACCATGAGGCTGAACGTTTCCTGCGGTTCCACCACAACGGCGCGTGGGCCGTCGGCTTTGGAGAGTTCGCGGCTGATCAATTGGCGTTCGACGAGCAGTTGGCGATCTATGTCGCCAAGTCCCTGAATGTCGACGTATTCGGTGCCGCTCCACTCGTCGACTTCCGCCACGCGTTCACGCACCAACCTGGCGATGGCCCGCCGTTGGGCCTCGCTACAGCGGCGGATGAACGGGAATTCGGCCAAATTACGGGCTAGGCGAATCCGACTGCTCACCACGATGTCCGAATCGGGACCGGTGCCGCGGAGCCATTCGCCGCAGCCCCGAGCTAGGGCGTCAAGTTTCACGAATTCGTACCATCCTTGTCCAATTTCCGGATTTGATCGCGGAGCTGCGATGCCAGTTCATACTGTTCCTTTTCCACCGCCTCGCGCATTAGCTCCTTGAGCCGATTCAGTTCGGCTCGGACGAGCGCTTCGGCTCCAGCGGTCCGCGGCCGCTTGCCGCTATGAAGCTTTTCACCGTGGATGTTGGCGAGCAGCGGTTCCAATTCCCGCTGGAAAAAGTCATAGTCGTGGGCGCAGCCGAGCCGCCCATGTTGGCGGAACTCATGGAAGGTGATGCCGCACTGCGGACAGGTTCTCTGATCGACGCGGCTGAGATCCTCGGCCGTTTTGGCCAGTTTTTTTTGTTTGCCAGTCGGAGCGGGCGCCTCAGGCTCAGACGAATCGTCCGATTCGGACCCCGGCATGGAAAGAAACAGCTGCGCGTGGTCTTCACACAGATGGACCTCCTGCGGCTCCGGGCCGGTCAGCTCTGTGATGTGAAACGTGGCTGGCTTTTCGCAGTGCTGACACTTCATGGTAGTGGAACGTCCGATTGCGGGACGTCCGGTCCCTGATCCTTGGCCACGGACGGCCGGACCGGGCCGTGGAGTAGGACGAAAATCCACTCGCGGGCCGCGATCGCTCCTTAAGAATCCGGCGGGTATTCGGTTCGCGCAGAATTCTACTGGCGGGGTCCTAGGTGTCAAGGTTAAGGAGTTGCTGGTAATCTGGTGCCTAACCGCTCGCGATTCCAGGATTTTTCCCCCATGCACTTGCCCGCTCCGCATCGTTTCCGGGAACTCGCCCGCCGCGCCACGCGTGTGCCCGTGTACCGCCGACTCATGAGCGACTCGTTGACGCCGGTCACCGCTTTCCAGCGGCTGGACCGGGGCGGTCATGCCTGTCTGTTCGAGAGCGTGGTGGGGGGCGAGAAAGTCGGACGTTACAGCATCCTCGCCACTCGACCGCACCTGGACGTGACCGCCACCGGCGACCGAGTGGTGGTGCGGCGACTCGACGCCGCCGGACGCGTGGTGGGCGAGGAATCGCTGGTTTCGCCCGATCCGCTCGAGGAGCTCCGCCGCCGACTGCAAGGAGTGCATGTCGCTCATCTGCCCGAGTTGCCGCCGTTCACCGGAGGCGCGATCGGGTACGCGGGCTACGACGTGGTGCGTTACGTTGAGCATCTCCCCGACGCGCCGCCCGACGACCGCGGAATTCCCGATTTGTCGTTCGCCTTCTACGACCGGCTCGTCATCTTCGACAACGTGAACAAGACACTGTTGGTCGTCGCGTTAGCGCCCGTCGACGGGCTCTCCGAAGACTCCCCGGAAAACGATCAGCGGCTCGACGCCGCTTACGCCCGCGCCGCCGCGGAAATCGACGAGTTAGTCGCCGAGTTAAGCGGTCCCAGCCCCATTGACCTTCGACCCGTGGATATCGCCTCCGGCGGTGATCCGACGGTCAGCTACACCGCCAACTTCACGCCCGAATCATTCGCCGACGCGGTGCGGAAATGCGTTGAATACATTCGGGCCGGCGATATTTTCCAGGTTGTGATCAGTCAGCGTTTGACGGTGCCGATGGCTTGCGAGCCGTTCGAGGTTTACCGGTCGCTGCGCGTGGTTAACCCGAGCCCCTTCATGTTTTTTTTGAGAACGCCCGAAACCACGCTCGTCGGAAGTTCACCGGAGATCATGTGCCGCGTGTTCCACGGAGAAGTCACCGTCCGGCCGCTCGCGGGCACTCGGCGCCGAGGGGCCACCGAGGAAGAGGACCGGCGATTGGCCGACGAGTTGCTGGCCGATGAAAAAGAACGGGCCGAACACGTGATGCTGGTTGACTTGGGGCGGAACGATGTCGGCCGGGTCGCGCGGTTCGGCTCCGTGCGCTTGTCCGACGTGATGGTGATCGAGCGTTACAGCCATGTCATGCATATCACCTCCAACGTCACCGGACAGTTGGACGAGGGAAAGGACGCTTTCGACGCGCTGCGGGCGTGTCTGCCCGCTGGCACCGTTAGCGGGGCGCCCAAAGTTCGCGCGATGCAGATTATCGACGAGATTGAGCCCCAGCGCCGGGGACCATACGCCGGAGCGGTCGGCTACTTCGACTACGGCGGCAACATGGACACCTGTATCGCTTTGCGGACGCTCGTGGTGAAAAACGGCGTGGGGTACGTCCAAGCCGGTGCCGGTATCGTCGCCGACAGTGATCCGGCCAGCGAGTATCAAGAGACGCTCAACAAGGCCCGCGGAATGCTCAAAGCAATTGAGCTGACCAAAGAACGGGTGACGGGTGATGGGTGACGGGTGACGGGTGACGGGTGATGGGTGATGGGTGACGGGTGGCCAATAGCCGTTTGTCGATGGCGACTTTCGGGTACGACGGACTTCTAGTCCGTCGCAACGCCCTTAGAGCGACGGAACGTGGATGTTCGCAGAAGTCCGAAAAACTTCCACCCGCCACGCACCACCCGCCACCCGCCACCCGCCACGCACCACCCGCCACGCACCACCCGCCACGCACCACCCGCCACGCACCACCCGCCACCCCGCTTTAACCGCTTTTGCCCTTCTTGACAGTTGATGGGGCGATTTCTAGGATGCGGATCTTTCCCAGGAGAAGTAGTCATGGCAGTACCCAAACGGCGGCATTCGAATTCGCGGACCGGGCGTCGTCGGGCGCATGATGCGTTGACGCCGAAGCAACTTCAGCAGTGCTCGCGTTGCAGCACGCTCAAGCCATCCCATGTGATTTGTCCTAAGTGCGGGTTCTATATGGCCCGCTCGATCGTCGAGACGGAGACGAAGACGCCTTGAGCCGCATCGCCTGTATGTTTCCCGGCCAGGGAGCGCAGGCGGTTGGCATGGGCCGGACGCTTGTCGAGCGTTCGTCTATCGCGCGGAGCATCTTCGACCGTGCCAACGCCGTTTTGGGCTTCGACTTGGCGGAATTGTGCTTCAACGGTCCCGCTGAACGGCTGGACGAAACTGACATTAGCCAGCCAGCGCTATATGTGGCGAGTCTCGCCGCTCTGGAAGTGTTGCGCTCTGAGTCTCCAGCGGTGCTAGACGACTGCTGCTGCGTGGCGGGACTCAGTCTTGGCGAGTACACGGCCTTGACATTCGCCGGCGTGCTCGATTTCGAGGACGGTCTGGGCATCGTGCGTGAGCGTGGACTGGCCATGCAGGCGGCCGCCGAGATGGTGGCTGGCGGCATGGTGAGCATTCTCGGTTGGGAGCGTGACCGAGTCGAAGCGTTATGCGCCGAGGTGCGACAGCCGGGGGAAGTTCTGCAGGTGGCTAACCTGCTGTGCCCGGGCAATATCGTCATTTCCGGTGGCAAAGAAGCCTGCCAGCGGGCCGCCGAGTCGGCGACGCAAGCTGGGGCGATGAAGGCGATTCCGCTGAAGGTGGCGGGCGCGTTCCATACCGAGTTAATGCGGCCGGCGGTTGATCGGTTAACGGCCGCCCTGGCGAACGTGCCGTTGCGGGCGCCGCGAATACCGGTGGTTTCCAATGTCGATGCTCTGCCGCACAACGACCCGGAAGAGATCCGGCAGTTGCTTGTCTCGCAAGTGGTTTCCGTGGTGCGCTGGGAAGACAGCGTCCGTTGGATGATGGCGAACCAGTGCGACTCGTTCTACGAAATCGGTCCGGGCCGAGTGCTAGCGGGGCTGCTGAAACGCATTGATCGAAAGCTGAAGTGCGAGAACACGGCCACCTGAACTCGATGGGCTACTCGAGTCACCGTGGCACGTCGAGCTGCCTGAGCGTTTCGAAGCTTGGATACTGGGGCATGAAGCCCGTGAGATGAAATTTTCAGGCGTTCGCCGATTGGGTTCGGATCGAACGTGTTGGGTCCGCAAAGCTGATGGAAGCTGATTTCTGAGAGGAGTTCGCATGTCCGATCCAGCGAAACGCTCGTTGATCGTCGACTTGTCCGGTCAAGTGGCTCTGGTGACCGGTGCGTCGCAGGGCCTCGGCAAAACGATGGCGATCGAATTGGCGCGCAATGGAGCTCGCGTGGCGTGTGTCGCCCGAAACGCCGACAAGTTGGCCCAGACCGTGGCGGAGATTGCGACGATCGGCGGGCAGGCCGAAGCGTTCGCGTGCGATGTGAAGTCGCG
>JBJTOW010000392.1:0-2714 GCA_046074805.1 Planctomycetota bacterium
CTCATCTGGGTGTCTGTGAACGGTCCAGAAGAATCGAACCCGGAATTCAATTACCAATACTTACCGATGATTGTCGCCGGCGACCCGCTGGCCCCGGTCACAACGACGGATCAAATCGAAGTCCCGCAGACCTCGGGGCCCTTTAGGATCAACGTGCTCGCGAACGACAGCAGCCCGGACAATTCGACGCTCTCCGTGGTGAATGTCATCACGGCGGCAACTTTAGGCCTCGTGCCACCGGATTCGCCATTTCCTCGAATAGAGGTGGATGCCGCGACGAATGAGATCGTCTACCATCCAACTGGTCGGTTCTCTGGCTTCGACAATTTCATCTACTTGGTAGCGGATGCCAGAGGCCGTCGGAGTCAAGGCTATGTCGCCCTGTACACTCCCGATGAGCCGACAGTGTCCTAGGTCCCAATTTTGCGGAAGGTTTTCGCATGAAGATGTCATTCCTGTCGCGACGATCGCGCCGAGGGACGCGAAACCGCTCGCTGGGTATGGAAGCCTGTGAGGACCGTTGTCTTATGGCGGCCGACGCAGACATGTTTTCCTTCCGACTTAATGCTGGCGACTTCTTCGACTCGGATAAGGGCTTGCGTCCGGTGGCGGCCGATGACCCACGGCTGACTACGGCTGAGCGACTCGCGGACTGGGTCGGAACGAGGCTAGGTTTGAATGTCGATCGATTGAACGACGTGACGCTCACGGCGGCAGTGCGGGACGACGTTTGGAACATGGCTGCGTCCGAGGAACCGACCTATACGTTCGCATGGCGAGGGATGGAATGGGACGTGCGTGCAGTCGATGGCGACATGGAGTTCGTTGAACAGCGAGGCCATGGCCTCCACAATGCCGCAGCCCCGATCGACATCAATGACGATGGGCTCCTCGCACCTATTGACGCGCTGCTGGTCATCAATTTCATCAATTCTTCACCCGCGACTTTCCTGCCCAACCGGGTTCCGCCGGAGATGGGCGGAATGATGTTTGATGTCACTGGCGACCGCTGGGTCACGCCGCAAGACGCGTTGATCGTCGTCAATGATCTGAATGACGGCGGGGATGCCGAAGTCGAACGTCTTTTGGTAGCGACCGACGACTATTTCTCGAGAACGCTTCCGGCGGCGGCCACCGAGTTCCCTGTCAGCGACATCGACGTTTTGGAGAACGACATGGAGGGCGGCCGTGGACCCGCGGGCCGTGATCAGGATCGGGGTGCGGGATTGCGTGTCGTGTCGGTTGGTTCCCCTTCGTTGGGGACGGCGGAGATCATCGTTGACGCTTCCGGGACCGGACGCACGCTTGTCCGTTATTCGCCGGGCGAGAACTTCCGTAAGTTTGACTTCTTCACGTACACGGTCGAGGACGCGGCTGGCAACCGTGCGGAGGCGACCGTATACGTAGGCTACGAGCTCGATGTCGCCGAATACACGCCGTTCGGTGTCTCCGCTCCGGATACGGTTCGAGGAAGCGCCCCAGGTGCTCCGATCCAGTTCCGTGACGCGGCTGGAAACGGGCTGATATCGATTCAAGCCGATCGGAACACTCCCAACACTGTGGGCGTTCTGCTGAGCTTCCAGCCAAGCGAACCGCCCTACGGCGCGACAATCGCGGGAGTGCTGTCCAGCGATGTGGTTTCGCTCACGGCGACTTTCTACCCACAACCGGGCGGCGAAGCCTGGATCACCGGCACGATCGATCAGGTGAATGCGATCTTGGCTGGATTGCGTTATGAGCCCGCACCGGGCTTTTCGTCGCCTGATGGAATCGGCATGAATGTTTATGCTTTCATGTACACGCCGATCGGGGCCTCGGCCGGCTTCTCATCCAGCCTCGTTTCGCTCATCGTTCCTCGCGATCCCCTGGCGCCAGTGGCCAACGGCGACTTTATTGAACTAGGTCGGTTGACCGGTCCCGTCCGGCTGGACGTGCTCGCGAACGACAGCAGTCCTGCGGGGTCGCCATTGCGACTGGTCAGCGTCTCCAAGCTGGCGACAGTGACAACGCAGTCCGTGGAAACGTCGTTCGGTGCGACCATCGAAGTCGATCGTCAAACCAACAAACTGATCTTCCGCGCGGGTCTATTCGGCACGTACGAGCAGTTCGTTTACGTCGTTTCGGACGCCGAGGGGCGGTTATCCCAGGGCCAAGTCGCGGTAACTTTTAGTTTGTAGTGTGTCTCCCAATGTACTCCGCCTTTCGGCTGAATCTGCGTCACTGCTGGGTATCGTTGCTGGTCGTTGTTGGCCTCTCTGGCAACGCGCTCCATCAGGGTGTTGAGGGAACAAGTGCCGCTGAACCGCCGGGCGGCGGCGGCGTTCTGATCCGTATTGGCGATGTGGTCGACGGCCACATTCATCCAGCCGTATGCCAGACTCGCGGGGGTGTGTTGGTGGTCACGTATGGCCGCGTGAACCATCGTGATCTGAGAATCTCCCGGTCTACTGATAAGGGCCAGACATGGTCCGAACCTCGGCCCTTTCCGCACACGGTTTACAAGTCGTACTACCCCGGTTCGCTGACGGCCTTGGCGGACGGGCGAGTGGTTCATGCTTGGAACCGCTGGAGCACCGACACCAACGAGAGCGAACCGCGATCGGTCGTTTACGCGGTCTCGCGCGATGACGGCCAGACGTGGGACTCCGTGTGCGACTTTCCGCGCGACGAAAAGAAACGCAGCGTGATTCGACATCCGTTCGTTGAGTTGTCCA
>JBJTOW010000393.1:0-6193 GCA_046074805.1 Planctomycetota bacterium
TGACAACTGACAACTGACAACTGACAACCGACAACCGAAAACTGAAAACTGAAAACTCTACCCCCCCCCCTCCCCCACCCCAAATCCCAACCCATGCCCCCCCTCCATTCCTCCGAACATCTTTCGCGTCGCGCGTTGCTCAAGGGCGTTGTTGCCACGGCCGGCGGCGGCGTGGTCATGAACTGGGGCGCGTTGACGCACCTGGACACGTTGGCCGACGAGGTGAAGAAACGCGGCAAGCGGTGCATTTACTTGTTCATGAATGGCGGGGCGAGCCAGTTCGAAACGCTCGACATGAAGCCGGGCCGGCCGACGGGCGGGCTGTTCCGGCCGATCGCGTCGAATGTCGCGGGCACACAGGTCTGCGAACTGATGCCGAAGATGGCTCGGCAGATGGATCAGATCGCGGTGATTCGGTCGATGCGGACCAGCGAGGTGGACCATCCGGGCGGGATTTATTTGATGCACACCGGCTATCGGCCGACGGCGAATGTGCGGTTCCCGGAGGTCGGCGCCATCGTGGCGAAGTACCAAGGGCGGGAGGGGACCGACCTGCCGAACTTCATCAAGATTTTCGGCCACGGCGGCGCGGGTGGCGGGTTTCTCGGGCCGAAGTTCTTGCCGTTTGAAATCAGTCCGGAAGGCCAACTGCCGACGTTTTCGGCGTCGAGCATGGAACCGGCCCGCGAACTCAAGCGGCACGAGGTGCGGGCGTTCCTCGAGGATCGGTATGTCCGTGAGCGGCAGTCGGAGGTGGCGTTGATGCACCGCGAGTCCTACGAGGCGGCGCGGCGGCTTCAGAACGCGCATCAGGCGTTCAAGGTCGATCAGGAATGGGACAAGTACAAAGCGCTCTACGGCGATTCGGCGTTCGGCAAGCGGTGTTTACTGGCGCGGCGGTTGGTCGAAGCGGGCGTGCCGTTCGTCGAGGTGGGGCAGAGCAGCTACGATTCGCACGCCGACAACTTCGCATGGCATAAGGGGCTGGTGCCGCCTATGGAACACGCCTGGGCCGGCTTGCTGACCGACTTGAAGGAACGCGGGCTGTTTGATGACACGCTGGTGATTTGGGCCGGCGAGATCGGCCGCACGCCGCAGATCAATAATCGCGCGGGCCGGGATCACTATGTCCGCAGTTGGACGACGGCGTTGGCCGGTTGCGGCGTGAAAGGCGGTTTGGTGTACGGGGCGAGCGACGAGGATGGCTACGACGTGAAGGACAACCCGGTTACCGAAGGCGATTTCTTCGCGACGATTTACCAGGCGTTGTCGATCGACCCGAAGACCGAGAACTTGGCGGGCGTGCGTCCCGTGCCGCTCGCGCCGTTCGGCTCGAAGGTCGTCTCGGAAATCCTGTCTTAGGAGCGTCCGCCGTGGTGATCAATAAGCCGAAGTTGCTCTGGCAGTTGGTGTTCGAGGGAACTTGGCCGACGGCTGTCTCTTTTCTGGAGAACGGCCGGCGGCTGGCGGCCGGAAACCAGGCCGGGCAGATTTACGTTTGGGAACTGCCGGAGACGCCGCCACCTTTCGAGTCGCCAAAGAACAGCGACCGCAAGGCGCCGGATCAACCGCCCGTTCGCCGTTTAGACGGCCACGAAAACGGCATCTCGCGGTTGCTGACCACGCCGGACGGCAAGACGTTGGTGTCGGCCAGCCTCGATCGCACGTTACGGGTGTGGCAGCCGGCCGACCCGCCGAGCGGATCGGCGGAGGCGATCATGGACATCGACCAGCGGAAGGCGAAAGCGAAACGCGATCGCAAAGACGAATCGCTGGCGGCCCCGGGAGTCAAGGTCGACACGGTGGGCAGTGTCGCGACGTTAGCGGGGCACGACGATTGGGTGTTGACGCTGGCCAGCGATCGCGAAGGCAAGCGGTGGATCAGCGGCGACATGTCGGCGCGGGTGATCGTGTGGGATTTTGCCGAGCGAAAGGAAACGCGGCGTTGGAGCGGCTTGTCATGGAACTGGATCCTCGCGGTCGCGTTGTCGGGCGATGGCGGGACCGCCGTGGTGAGCGAGGCGCGGTATAAGCGGGACGACTTCGACATTCCATCGGCCGCTTTGCGGGTTTACGACTCGGGCACCGGCGAGGAAAAGCTCGATGTGCTCAAGACGATGTTCCCCAAGTACAAGGCGGACGACACGAGTTACGGTGGCGGCCAGATCTGGCGAAAGTTTGTGGCGGCCGGGTTGGTGGCGGCGGACATCTCGCCCAACGGAGAACTGGTGGCGCTCGGGCAGGGCGGCGAGACCGACACGGGCAAGGTCCATTTGCTGGACATCAAGACGGGAAAGGTGGTGCGGGAGGTCTCGGGCCATCAGTACGGTGTGACCGACGTGAAGTTTTCGGCCGATGGCAAGTATGTCCTTTCAGTGGGCCGCGACACGATGCTGCGGATTTGCCAGGTCGAGGACGGCAAGGAAGTGGCCGCGCTCGGTTCGCCCCGCGGCGGCCAATTCAAAGACTGGCTGTCGGCGTTGTCGATCTCGCCGGACCAAAAGTTCGTCGCGGCCGCCGACATCGCGGGCCTCGTGCATGTCTGGTCGCTGGAGGGTTAAACGGTCTGCTCGAACCGTCAGTCCACCAATCTTTATTCGATGGGTGCGCCATACGATAGCCGAGGTCGCGCAAAACGATTGGCAACTGTTTGTGTTTCGTCGCCCTTGGCCGTCGTGGCAAGCTGAATTTCCTATCCATCGCGTCCTTTTTCAACCGAGAGTCTCGAAGGCTTATTGGAAGGAATTTCGTCCCAGCGTTGCCGCTTTGACAAACGACCTGTCCACCATCGAAACCCGACAAAAACCGGTCCCTGATGAAATCCGAAAACTGAAGCGCGAAAACTGAAAACTGAAAACTGAAAACTGAAAACTTACCCACACCCCCCGCCCTAAACCTCCACCCGTGCGCCCCATCGATCCACAGCCTTCGCCTCTCCGAGCGTTTGTGTTCGTTCTGGCTCTGTTTCCCGTCCTTGTCGGCGATCTGTCGACGCGGCAAGTTTCGGGGCAGGAGGTCGAGCTTCATCCGTCGCTCGACTATCAGGCAACGCGGTCCAACGCGGTCACTTACGACGTTGATTTTTCGGTCGTGGTAACGCCGCCGTATAAGACCAAGAAGCTGGCGATTTGGCTTCCGCTGCCGTCCAGCGATGCGTCCCAGGAGGTCAGCGGGAGTCGCTTGAGCACGTTTCCGTTATCGGTGGCACCGGAAGTGGCGTCGGAACCGGTGTACGGGAACAAGTTTGCCTACTTTGAGTTTCCAGCTCCCCAGGGCGCGCAGATTGTGCGTCACCAGTTTCGCGTCAAGGTTTGGGAACTGCACTGGAATGTTGAACCTGCCAAAGTCCAGAACGTTGCCCGCTGGCCGGCCAGTTTTGACAAGTTTCGACGTGGTGACTCGCAGGCCGTCGTGGTGGATGGCCGCTTCAGCAAGCTGCTCCATGAAATCGCCCCGAATCATGCAAACGGCGCGCAAGGTCTCGGCAGCGTCATGAAATGGGTGCAGGAGAATTTTGAATACGATCATCATGACGCCTCGCTGCGCGCGAGTTCCGAGCATGCTCTGACAAAACATCGCGGGCATTGCAGCGATTACCACAGCTTCTGCGCGTCACTGGGGCGCGTCATGGGACTGCCTACGCGCGTAACCTATGGAATCAATCCATTCCCCAAAAACTCGCCGTCCCATTGCAAACTCGAGGCCTTTCTACCGCCTTACGGCTGGGTCAGTTTCGACGTCTCGGAAACCCAAAAGCTGGTTGGCGAACTGCGACGATCCAAGGAAATTGACGACGCGCGGCGAACCGTGTTGGTCGAACGCGCTCAGAGGCGCCTGGTGAGCGGTTTTCGCGACAACACTTGGTTCTTGCAGACGCGGGGCACGGATTACGAGTTGTCGCCAAAAGCCAGTCGGCGAGTCGCCGTCGTGCGAACAGCCTACATCGAAGCCGATGGTGTGCCGTTGGCCGAGCCTGATCCGGCGGACACAAACGCTAAAGCTTTCGCCTGGATGACGGTGCATGACTACCGAGCCGACCGAAGCGTGCCGTATCCATTCGCGGATTGGACCGCCCTGGGGCCGATCTACGGCAGATAGCCGCAAAGCGTCAGCCGAGGTCGAGAGCCCATCGCGAGCGCGGTCCCTTGAAGGCTGGCCAACCTTTCGGCTAGGTTCCCACCATGGAAGCTCAGGGACTGGTGCTCGACCTGTTGATTGTGCTCGCGGCTGGTTGGTTGGCGGGCGTTATTTGCCGCAAGTTGAACGGCTCGCTGCTGATCGGCTATCTGGTGGTCGGCGCGTTGATTGGCGAAGGCACGCTCGGTCTGGTCACGCACGAGCATCATGAAATGGAGCAACTGGCCGAAATCGGCGCGTTGCTGATGCTGTTCGCGGTGGGCATCGAGTTCTCGCTCGACGAGCTGGTACGACTGAGCCGCTACTTTTTCGTGGGCGGCTCGATCCAGATGGTGGCCGTTTCGGCGCCGCTTACGGTTGCCGCGCGGATCGCCGGTTTTTCCTGGTCGGGCGCTTTGCTGGTGGGAACGGCCGGCGCCCTTAGTTCGACCGTACTGGTTTTCCGCGCGTTGGCTGAACTGGGTTACGCCGGTTCGGCGGTAGGCAAACGCGCGGTGGGCATTTTGCTGTTTCAAGACGTCGCGTTGGTGCCTCTGTTGTTGCTCGTGCCGCTGCTGACGGGCAATGGACCGGCGCCGACAATCTGGAGCCTGGGCCGCTTGGCGGGCCTGTCGTTGTTATTTGTGCTCGGGGTGCTGGCGGTGCGAGCCGTGTTGCGGCGGTGGGCGGTTAACCTGTTGCTCGGCTTGCGTAGCGTCGAACTGGTGGTGCTGTTTGCGGTGGTGATGCTGGGCGCATTGAGCTGGGTCGCGACCTTGATGGAATTGCCAGCGGCGGTCGGAGCGTTGGCGGCGGGGATTTGCCTCGGTGGAAATCGGCTGAGCAAGCAGATCGACACCATCGTGTTGCCGTTCCGCGAGACATTCTCGGCGGTGTTTTTCGTGTCGCTCGGCATGATGTTAGACCCGCGTCTGTTCTTGCGCGGGCCGCTACTGTTGCTCGTGGGCTTGGCCTGTATGGTGACGCTCAAGGCGTTATCGGCTGGCGTCGCCTTGCGATGCGTCGGGCTTGGGTGGCGAAGCGCGCTCGGCATGGGGCTCGGCCTATCGCAGTTGGGCGAGTTTTCCTTCTTGTTGGTGTCGCAAGGCGTTTCCGAAGGTTTGGTCGACCGGCTTCAATACGGCCGGATGTTGTTCATCGCGCTGGGCACGCTGCTCGCCACCCCATGGCTGCTTCGGATCGGACTGCGCTGGACCGAGGACGAGCGGCCGACGGATGAACACGGCGGCGTGGCGACGCTTGATAGCGGCTTGCCCAAGGTCGTTTTGTTCGGTATCGGTTTGATCGGACGGCAATTGTCGTCGCGACTTGAATCGAGCGGGGCCGATGTCTGTTTGGTCGACTTGAGCCCCGTGAACCTGTACCCATTCGCCCAGCAGGGATTTCGCACGATTGCCGGCGACGCGCGTGACCCGGCCGTCTTGGACCGGGCCGATATCATTGAATGCCATTTGGTCATCGTCGCGGTCCCCGACGATTTGGTGGCGATCGAAATTGTTCGCGCGGTGCGGCAGAAGGCGCCAAAAGTGCCCGTTCTCGTCCGCTGCCGGTACGAACTGAATCGCCCCGTCGTGTTGCAAGCTGGCGCCACACGAGTTGTCACGGAAGAGGCTGAGGCAGCCGGTCGCCTTCTACAGCACTGCGAAAGCTTGCTCGCACCGCCCGCGTGACATGCGACGAGGTTTCGGTGCGTGATTAGCCAATATCCGTGCGGCTTCGATGCCGCTCTTACAAGCACAATCGGCGGTCATTCATACAGAGCGAAACGAATCGAGCTCGACGCTGCCGCCTTTGGAGTGCGGGGCCGAAGGCACCGCTTTCCCCTCGGACGCCACGTCAGCGACGCAAACGCCCAACGAGCGGCACGACATCGGAACGCGTGATCGCACGGACAACTTAACTCGTCGGCGGCGCGAAAGCGAACTCGACGCTGCCGCTTTTGGAGTGCGGGGCCGAAGGCACCGCTTTACCCTCGGATGCCGCGTCAGCGACGCGAACGCCCAACGAGCGGCACGACCTTGGAACGTGTGATCGCGCGGACAACTTAACTCGTCGG
>JBJTOW010000394.1:0-12269 GCA_046074805.1 Planctomycetota bacterium
CGCCTCTTTCGTTTCGCGGATCGTGAACTCGCCAAAGTGGAAAATACTGGCCGCCAAGGCGGCGTCGGCACGGCCCAGCAGAATCGCATCCGCCAAGTGCTCGGGACTTCCCGCCCCGCCGCTGGCAACTACCGGAATCGAGACGGCCTGGGAGACCGCCGCCGTGATCTCCAAGTCGTAGCCGTCTTTCGTTCCGTCGCAGTCCATGCTGGTCAGCACAATCTCGCCAGCCCCAAGTTCCTCGACTTGCCGTGCCCAAGCGACGGCTTCCAGATTTGTGGGAACCCGGCCGCCGTTGATGTGGACCACCCACGCCTCGACGCCGTCCTGCCGGCGAACCCGCTTCGGGTCGATGTTGACCACGATGCACTGGCTGCCAAACCGCTTGGCCGCGTCGCGAACAAAGTCCGGATTCCGGCACGCGGCCGAATTGATCGAAACCTTGTCGGCCCCAGCCTGCAACAGCCCGCGAATGTCGTCGATCGTTCGAATGCCGCCCCCTACTGTCAACGGCATGAAGACCTGCTCGGCCGTCCGCCGGACGACGTCGATCATGATGTTTCGCGTTTCATGGCTGGCCGTGATGTCCAAAAACACCAACTCGTCCGCCCCCTCCTCCTCATACCGCGACGCGACCTGAACAGGGTCGCCCGCGTCCCGCAGGTTGACAAAATTCGTGCCCTTCACAACGCGACCGCGATCCACGTCGAGGCAGGGGATGACTCGTTTGGCCAACATACGTGCGCATTTCGCGTTACAAGAGTAAGGACGAGAGCAAGAGCTGGAAACAGCCGTTGCGCGGTGGCCACCCGTTCCACCCGCGTGTCTACTCTAAGTTCTCGCGGCGAAAGGGTCAATCGTCGCCGGCGCGGTCGGTCCCTAGCCGTCAGCCCGCCGCGTTTAGCCAGCCCGCCAAGCTCAGTCCGCCCGGCAAACTCAGTCAGCCCGGCAAGCTCAGCTAGACCCGCCGCCCAGGGGCGGCTATTCGATTTCCACGATCACTTCGACTTCCGTCGTGATGTTTCCTGGCAGCGAACCCATGCCAACAGCGCTCCGCGCCCCGACTCCATGGTCGGCGCCAAACACATCCGCCATCAGCTCGCTGTAACCGTTGATCACCTTGGGATGATTTCGGAAGTCGGGCGTCGAATTGACCATGCCCAGCGTCTTAATCACCCGTTTGACTCGATTCAAACTGCCCAGCGCCGCCCGCAGCGACGCCAGGATCGCGAGTCCGGTTTGGCGAGCGGCGGCAATCCCTTGCTGTTCGTCCACCTCGTCGCCCACGCGACCCGTAATCATCGTGCCGTCCGCCTTCAGCGGTCCATGGCCCGACACATACGCCAGATTGCCGACGATCACCACCGGTTTATAGACGCCAGCCGGCTTCGGCGCGGGAGGCAGTTCCAGCTTCAATTCCACAATGCGATCTTCCGCGCTCATCGATTCGTCTCCTCGACTTCCCTGGTGATTGGACTTCCCTGGTGATTGGAACAGACAGACCGCGTCGCCACCCTCGAAGACTCGACGCGAGCCGCGACCCCGGTCTCACAGCGGAGCCGGCAGATCGCGGCGGTGAAAAATAACGGCGGCCGCCGTGTAAGCCAAGAGCCCGCCAACGATTAGCAATAAGTCGTCACCCAGTGGACCAAGGCCAATCCGCTCGCCGTCCGGGCCGTAAAGAAAGACGCTCCAGGCGAGCGATTGCGATTTCATCGCGAGGTTCACGCCCGCCTCGGGCTCGTACGGTGTGAACACGGACAGATACATCAGCCAACGCCACTCCTCGGCCGCCATGCCCACCAGTTTCATAATGGTTTGGGCCACATAAGCTCCCACCACGATTCCGATCGTCCGCCAGCGGTAACGATCGCAACTGGAAACAAGCGTGGTGAACCCAGCCAGAAAGAACCCCAGGCACAGCAGATTACCCGCCGCAGGGACGTAGATTTTCGACGAAACCCGCTCGGACATCGGCGTCCACCGCACCTCTTTCGCCGACCAAGGCCGCGGCACTTCGCGGCCTACGCCCGGCAACGTGAACGGCAGCCTCCACGCGGGCCGGGCCTCCTCGCGCGTGGACGTCGTTTGGATTCCCGTCCAAGTTCCCCCCCAAGCCGCCGCCGCGATCACCACGACGCCCGCCACCGTCATGAACGCCTGATGCGTGAGCACCTGGAGTCGGCTGAGCGGCTGGGCGAGCAACATTTCCATCGTGCCGCGATTGATCTCGCCGCTGACACAATCCGATCCCCGGGCGATCGCCCAAATCGACATCCCAAACACCACGACCGGTTCATCGAACGCCATAGCGATGCGTCCGGCGTAAGTGATCAGCCAATCCATTTCCACGACGGTGAATTTTTTCCAGTCGCCAGGCAGCAGTTCCAGAATCGCTCCGAAACGCTCCGTGTCGATACGGCCCACCATCCAAACCCGCACCCAACAGAAGGCGTACACGGCCGCCGTACAAGAGAGCAGCAACCACCGCGATTCACGGAAGCACTTCCACAACAGCGCTCTGTTCATGAAACCTCCGCCGCCGCGACCGCCGCAGGTCGAGCCACTGATCCGTGGAATCGCTCGTACACCGCGCGTAATCCGGCCGGTTCCACGACCACGTCCCGCAACGGCAACGTGGCTAGCCAACCAAGCCATGGCGAAAGCTCGCCGGGCGTCTCGATCACGACCTCGCGATCCCCACGCCGCTCAATCGATAACTGTTCCCGCAGGGCCAGTGGAATCTCGGGCAGGGCCCCGTCAAGCAGCGCACGAATTCGATGACGCCGACGAAGCGGTTGCATCAGTTGTTCGTGGACCAACCGCCCGCCTCGCAGAATCACGACGCGATCGCAAACATCCTCGACCTCGGAGAGCACATGCGAGGAGAACATGATCGTGCGACCCTCGGCCCGCGCCTCTTTCACCAATTCCCCCACCTCGGCCCGCACCGTCGGATCGAGGTTCGCCGTCGGCTCGTCAAGGATCACGAGCGGCGTATCGGCCGCTAAGGCGGCCGCCAACGCCAACTTTTGCCGCATCCCAGTCGACATGGCGGCGACCGGCCGGGAAATGTCGAGATCCAGTCGCGCCGCGAACCGAAAGGACCGTTCCACTTCTCCCGAACCAGGCCGCACCCGCGCGAAAAACTCGAGCAGTTCGCTCCCACGCATCTGACGAAACAATCGGGCTTCGCCGGGTAGATAGGAGACACAGCGGCGAACGGCGAGCGATTCGCGACTGCAATCATGGCCCGCGATCCGGGCCCACCCACCTGTCGGCCGCAAATAGCCTAACAGCAGCCGAATGAGCGTCGTCTTGCCCGCTCCGTTCGGACCGAGTAAGCCAAATACTTCGCCGGCGGCGACTTGGAAGGAACAGTCCTCCAGCGCCGCGACTCGCGGATAGCGTTTTGTCAGTCCGATCGCTTCAACCAACATCGGGCCCGTCCACTCCAGATTCCCAAGTTCCGTATGTTAGCGACCCGCGATGGCGTGCCCAGTGCCCCGGCCGCCAGGTCGATTCGCTCGAAGGGAAAACAACCTTCCCGCGCTGCGCCTTGTCGCTTACTTGGGATTGGTCGGACCATCCGTCAATCGGTCGTAGCGACGCATGGACGGTACCAAGACCGCGGTGAAAACAACGACGACCAACGTTCCGACGCCACCGCTTACCACCGACACCGTCGGACCAAACGCCACGTCGTTGGTGCGAGTGAACCAATGCGCCACGAGCCCCGATTCGAGACTGCCGAGTTCATTGGAAATCCCAATGAACAGGCTGTTGACCGACGACACCCGGCCGCGCATCGCGTCGGGCGTCCAGCTCTGCACCAACGTATGCCGAATGACAACGCTGATCATGTCCAAAGCGCCCGTGAGAAACAGCATCGCGAGCGCCAGCGAGTAGTTGCGGGTCGCGCCAAAGATGATCGTGGCCACCCCAAAGCCAGCCACCGACCACAGCAACACGCTCCCGGCACGCCGCATCGGCGGCAAAACAAGCAGCGCCAACGACACCACCAGCGCCCCGATTCCCGGAGCGGCCCGCAACGCGCCCAAGCCGGCGGGGCCCACCTGCAAGATGTCTTTCGCGAACACCGGCAGCAACGCCGTCGCGCCACCCAAGAGCACCGCGAACATGTCGAGCGCCAGCGCCCCCAGCACCAGTTTGGTCCGCCATACGTACTCGACGCCGCCCAGCACCGAACGCCAAGTCGCCGGCTCGCGGTGGGCGGCGGCTGGAAGCGGTGGCAATCGAGCGACCTGCAAAAGAAAGAACAACGTGAAGCCAGCGTCGATCAAATAGACCAGCGTCGCGTGGCCCCAGTAAGCGATGAGCCAACCACCGATTCCCGGACCCACCACCGTTGCTAATTGGAAACTCGAAGTGCTCCATGTCACCGCGTTCGCGAACCGCCAGCGGGGGACTAAGGTCGGGATCAACGACGATTTGGCAGGCTGCAAAAACGTTCGCGCTAACCCATTCACCAGCAGGCAAGGCAGAATCATCGACGTGCCGGCCCCAATTCGCGAGGCGTAGGCCAAGGCGAGCGAGCAGCCGATCAGCACGGCGGTCGCCGCCAAAATGACGTTCCGCCGCGAATAGCGGTCGATGACATTGCCCGCCGGGATCGCCAAAAACAGCACGGGAATCACCTGGACCAAGCCGACGAGGCCCAGATCGAGCGTTTTCCCGGTGACTTCGTAAACGTCCCACCCCACCGCCGTCGCCTGCATCTGCGAACCAAGCAACGCTAAAAAATTGCCGCTCACGAATCGGCGAAACGGCGGCTCGCGGAGCGCCCCGATCGGATCGTGCGGTTCGATCACCGACGCCTCGGAAGACTCGGACGCGGGAGCGGTGGCGGTCATGTGGCGAGGCGACTGTCAGGCGAGTTCATGATCGAAGGTTGTATTCCAGCCGCGCACCCGGTCACAAGGGCGCCGGTGACGGCTTTTCGCAACAGCGCGGCGGAGCGCTGTCGACTGGCATCACCGCGAAAAAATCCTCGTTAGCCGCTAGACAAATCGCACTCATTCATCGCAAGTCCTTTCTCAAATGAGACATGCGATGCTCGCTTCGGAATCCAGCTGGCCTATGGCACGAAGTTTGCATTGCCCATGACCCCCGGCAGCCAGCGTCAACCACCCCAGGATCGGGCGGACTGTCGCCGGTTGGGTCGTGAGGATTCGCAAGCCTTTGTCCCCTCGGGCTTGCGAATCCCCCCGGCCACCCTTGTTTTCTATCCATATCGTTTTTCCCCGAGGGTGTCGCCATGCACATTCACGAAGCCGCGGAACTCGCGGCGCAGTTGGCCCTGGAGAGCCCGAAACTGGTTCGTCGCGCCTGGCTCATCACCGATGCGGCGTTGGCCGAGTACTGGGACGGGTCGCGTGAGCGCCAAACATTGTGGTGGAAAATGATGGCGGACTGGCGACGCGGCCTGAGTTCCACTCAGGAGGCGATCGACAACTGGCCCGCGATCACCCCAATGCTCGACGAACTACTGGTCAGCGAACTGCTCACGCGAGTCTGGTGCGGTATCGCGGCCGTCTTCGACCATCGGTGGCGGGAATCGGTGTATTTGCCCGTGGCCCGCAACACACTGGTGTCCCAGATCGACGTGCGGAATCGGGTCTGGGGCGTGCTGCTCAACGACCTAAAACTGCCCGACGACACACTCGAAGCATTGGTCATGCAGCGGCGTCGAATCGAGCGGTGGACCGATCTGCTTCTGGCCCACCTTCCCGAACCGGGGATCGTCGCCACGTGGGCCGTGAACGCGGAACGCATGGACGATTTCCGCGACGACCTTCGGCATGAGCGGCGCGTGCTCGTGGGATCGGTCGCCAGCAACCTGATCATCGGTTCGCTGCAGCTGGCCACACGGCCCGACGCGCGAACGGCGAGGACGCCACGCACCGCGAACGCGGCGCTTAACGCCCGCATCGCGGCTTCGCTTTCTTCGGCGTTCAAGCCGTCGGTCGAAACTCCCGAGGAGGCCAGCCATCGCGCGATCGCCCTGCGTCTCAATCAACAGAGCGAACGCTGCGAACAATTGCTCGTCGACCTCCTATCGCTCGATTCGCCCCGCTAGCGAATCGACCCGATTGGTTTACAGCGAAACCGGTCGGCCCGCTTGTCGGGCGGACTGGAGGCAGGCGTCCAGCACCCGCTGGGTTTTCCAGGCGATCTCGCCCCAGAACGGATCGGGGCGGCCGCTCAACACCAGTTCTCCAAACCGCCGGAACAAGCGAGTCTCCTGCGAGTCCGCATAGTTGTTGCTGTACTCGTACGAGGAAAATCGCCGCGTGCGGTCATGCATGTTGAAGTCGCTGCCACGGACATCCAGAACCGCGTTGGTCACGTCAAAGCCCGCCTCGCCGCCGTAGAACGGAAGCACAAAGTCGCGGAGGTGGACGAATCCCTTCGAGCCGCTCACGTTCGCCCACTGCTGGTTTTCGGTGAGGAACGAGCAGTAGAGGCTGGCGGAAACGCCCTCCGGGAAGAGCAGTTCGGCCGAAAACTCCATCGGCACCGTGTCAGGACTATCAGGCCGTCCACTGGCTGACAACAACCGACCGGTGACCTGCGTCGGCATCACATACTTCATGACCCACAGGGTGAAGCGGATGTTGTACCAGCCAAGATCGCCGAGGCATCCGAGCGGTTCCAGTCCGCTGTGCGCCCGAATGTTTCCCTGATGGAATTCCTCGGGGCCCGCGAAGCTGAACTGCGACGCGATTCGCCGCAAACGCCCCACGCTGTGGCCGTCTTCTAGCACTTCGCGGAGCCGGTCGAGCCGTCCGCTGTGCATGAACATCACGCCGTCCATGAATTGGACGTTGTTGCGCCGGCAAGCGTCGAGCATCGCGTCGACCTCGGCCGTATCGCATCCAACCGGTTTTTCCGCGAGCACATGCTTGCCAGCCTCGGCCGCTTTCACGACCCATTCCTTCCGCATTCCGGTCGGCAACGGAATGTAGACCGCGTCGACATCCGAACGGGCCAGCAATTCGTCGTAGCTGCCGCAGGCGACGGGCCGTGGATCGAGCGGCACGAACCGGTCACACTCGTCAATGAACGCCTGGGCCTTATCCAAACTGCGGCTCGCGACAGCGGTCAACCGCCCGTTGCCCGCGTATTTGATCGCCTGCCAATTCTTCTTGGCGATCCCCGCCGCGCTCAATATCCCCCAACGACAAACATTTGCACTCATCGATGTTGCCTCTAACTGAAAACTGAAAACTGAAAACGCACAACTCACAACCGCCCGCCGCTCACTTTGCTCCGGCCGTTTTCGGTTTCAGCCGAGCATCGGCATAGTCCAGGAACGCTTGCCAATCTTGGCGGTTCATCGAATGCTTGCCAGGACGGATGAAGTAGCCGAGCGAGCTGGCTACGAGCTTGTTGAGTTCCGGGCGGGCGGGGGCGTCGAGTCCACCGGCGTCGAGCAGTCTGTAGACCGGTTCAGCCGCCTTGAGCACATCGAATTGGCCGTCGGGATTGGCCCACTGGTCTTCCATCGCATTGGTAAAGAGGACTGGACGGGGCGCGCAAAGCGCGACGAGACAATGCTGGTCGAAAGGCAACCGGGACGGATCGTCGTTGAACTGGGTGAAGGCGTCGCAGAACCAGTGGGGAAACCGGTCGTTGATCTGCTTGACCGACTCGCCGACCTTGCCACGACTGGGGGCCGTGCCGCCACAACCGGCTTGGTGGGGAATGGCGATCGCGATGCGGTCATCGAAGGCGGCCGCGAGCAGCGTGGTTTTGCCATTGCGCGAATGGCCCACGGCGATGATCCGTTCGGGATCGGCTTGATGATCGGCGGTGGCGAGCAGATAGTCGACGGCACGATGGTAGCCCCAAGCCCACGCGGCGATCGCACCCGCATCGTCGGACGCGGGAACGGACTGGCCCGGCTTCCAAAACGCCGGCTCGATGCCGTCCGCGAAGTCAGGCGTGTCGGGATCGATGTCGCCGCTGTAGAAAGTCGCCAAACCGTAACCGCGTTCCAAAATCAGGTCGACGTTCCAAACATCCGCTTGGCCGCCACGCCCTTTTTCCGTCGCCCGATTGTTTTCCACACCAGCGCAAGAACTGTACAGCCACGAAGAGGGCAGTTGCACCCGCGGGTCCGCCACGACGGTGTGATTGCCGCAGAAGTTCATCGCCACGAAGATCGGGATAGGCCCCGGCTTGTTCGGCCGCACAACCAGCACACGCAGGCGCTGAGCCAAATCGGGACCGTAAAACGCCAACGTTTCCTCGCTGAGGGTCGCCTTGCCATCCAAAAACTTGGTGTCCCGGAAGGCGGCGCCGTCCTTGCCCCACCGCTCGGGTTTGGGCGGAATCCGGCCGTACATGTAGTGCTGGAAAAGCCGCTTCAGCTCAGGGCGGCGTTTCGTGTTCCAGTCGGCGGCCGTTCAAATACGGCTTCCATCCAACGTGACCAACGGATCGGGCAACTGAGGTTGCGATGGCAGTTTGTCCGCGGAAGGCAACGCCACGGAAGATAACGTCGCGGAAGACAACGCCGCTTCCGCCGACACCTTGGCTTCGTTCCGTGAAGCAGGGGCCACCGGTTTCTTTTCTTGCGCGGCGACCGGCAATCCGGCAACGAGCCCAACGCCCAGCAGAACAAGTTCGGCGGCGATCACGCGCACTGCGTTTCTCCAACACGCCCCGCTGGCGGTGTTCGGCTCCGTCGAGCTGGGGCTAGCCAAGTCGGTGGTCCCGAGAGAGGTCGCTAGATTTTTAATTCGCCATCCACGCATGGTTCCGCCTCCGATTCAAAGAGTCTCGTTCGCTGGGACCGGTATGATAACGACGTTGCCGTCGGGCGGAGTCGCTCGAACTACGGGGCTCGCGAAATTCTCGGCGGCCGCGGCCTGACGAACTTGGCGTCGAATTGAAAGTCCGCCGTGTGGCGAGCCTTGCGACAGACTACGAAGTCCGTCGTGCCCCGAAATTCAGAGTCGCCTCAGCGCTAGCCGCTTTGGAACGCGTCGAGCTGTTCAAGCGACTGGCGGATTTGCGAGAAGACGGCGTCGGGCGTTCCACGGGCGTCCACAACGGCGACGCGCGGTTGACGCCGAGCTTCGGCGAGGAATCCATCGCGGACAGCCTGTAGGTAGCCAAGCCCTCGGCTTTCGATCCGGTCGCGGACCGGTCCCAGCCGTTCGGCGGCGACTTCGAGCGGTAGGTCGAGCACGATGGTCAAGTCGGGCTCGAGCCCCGCAGTGGCGACACGGCCAACTTGCCAAAGAATGTCCGGTTCCAGACCTCCAGCGTGACCTTGATAGACGACGTTGGCGAGCAGGAATCGATCGGACACCACCGTCTTGCCGGCGGCAAGCGCCGGGCGAATGACCTCTTCAACCAGTTGAGCACGAGCCGCCATGTAGAGGAACATTTCGCTCCGGCGGTCGATTCCCAAGTCTTCGCGGTGAAGAAGGATTTTGCGAAGTTCCATGCCGAGCGGCGTGGTGCCCGGGTCTCGGCATAGGACGACTTCGCGATGAGCGGCCCGCAGCCAGTCGGCAAGCCGTTCGATTTGCGTTGTTTTTCCGGCGCCGTCAACGCCGTCCAGGGCAAGGAACATCGACGTTGGTCCGGGTAGGAAGGCGGGTTACTTCACAGGCTTGGTGGCGCTGGCGGTCTGGATGGCGCGTGTCGGCTTCGTGGGAGTGGCCTTGGTGACCGGTCCCTCGGGCGCCTGGGCGTCATCCATTTCCTCTTCGCCACCCTCGCCATCCTCGGTCGGAATCGGCAGCACTTGCTTCAGTTCCGCCTTTTGGGCTTCGCGTTCGGCGGTTCCCGTGTGCTGCTCGACCGTGCCTTGGCTCACCACTCGGGGTCGCGTCCAGCCGTAGTTCAGGTAGGTCGCGGCGTCGCGGGCCCGTGCCTTTTCGACCGCGTCATCATACGCCTTCACCGGCCATTCGCCTTCCGTGAGGAACACGTTGCTGTGCTCCAGCAACGAGCCCTTTCGGTAATGAACCTGGGCCAACGCTTTGTTGTAGTCGGTGAGCGACCGGTAATATTGGGCCTGGGCCTGCGAGCGTTTCCGCTGGGCTTCGAGGACCAGGTCGAGCGTCGCTTTGCCACCTTCATACAGTGTCTCGAACGCTTCCACTTCCTTCTGCGTGGCGGCCCACCAATTGAAGTTTGTTTGGGCGATCGTGTAGTTGGCGTCCAGTTCGCGGACGGCGGTCGACATGAGGTGCGATTGGTTCAGCTCCATGTCTTCCAGGTGCGCCTTCGCACGAGCGAGACCAAGCTGCGCGTTGCGGACAGCCGACAGTTCGCGGCGAGCCCCGAATTGCGGAGGCAGGAAGTCGAGCTGGACGAACGCTTCCGCGTAGTCGCCACTCGTCATCGATTGGAAGGCGGTCGAACCAATGGCTCCAGAGATATCGGGCGGCAATCCCTGAATCTGGCTCGGGGTGACATTAGTAATATCAGCTCCGTTGCGGTTGGCCGAGATGATCGTGTCGCCCACACCGACCGCCCGAGCGACCGTCGAGACGCTCAACCAAGGCAGCAGCGTGTTCTTGGCGGAGATCAATTCCAGTTCGCGTTGCTTGATACGCCACTTTTGCTGGCGGAGTTCCGTGCTGCGGAACAACGATTCGGCATGGACCTCCGTCCAGTCGAATTCGACTCGGGCCGTTGTCGGCTCGTCCTTGGGCCGGATAATACGGCCATCGGTCGCCGCCAATCCCATCAGCCACCGCAAGCGGGTTTCGTTATTGCAGACATCCCGCAGCGACGATTCGAGCTGGGCGCGGAACTGGAAGTACTGGCCGCGGGCCTGGGCTTCGTCTTGATCCGCCAAGGCGCCGAACTTGCGTTTCTCGTAGATGTTTTTCCATGTCACTTGCGCGCTGTCGCGGCCGATCTTCGCCGCCTCCACGCTGCGATAGGAAAAATACAGGTCCCAGTACGCGTTCTCCGTGTCCATCAACAAATTGCGGACCGAGGACTCGAAATCCGCCAGGCTGATGTCGGTATTGATTCGCGCCAGAACCACCGGAATCCGGTTGATCTGCTCGCCACGTCCACGCAACAACGGGAAGCGGGCTTCGACCGCCGTCGTCGCGGTGTAGATACCGCTGAGGTTACGGGCCAATCGCGGCTGGTTGTTCCAGCTGGAATCGACGTTTGACGACACGCGGAACAAGTTGCCGCCCGCCGTCTTCTTCAAGACGGTCGCTTCGAACGAGCCATCGTGGCCTGAACTGACGCCCGCCACGCCGAACGCCGAGTTGCTCGGTCGATTCGTATTGCCAAAGTTGAAGCTGGAATAGAACTGGGCGTCAAACTCGGCCAGAGCCGCTTCGACACCACCGACGTTTTCCGCTCGGTCGGTCGGTTCGGGACCGTAGTTCCCCTGCACCGCCGAAAAGAAGCTCCGAGTACCCGCGGCGCCACGGCCCAAGTACGGGCTGACACCGCCCGAACGCGACTCGACGATCGCCGAGTCATACACGGTGGGGAGCTGGCCCGTGCGGTCGACTAACGCGGCCGCGAATCCAAAGTTCGCCTGAATAGAGGCCGCGTTGCGGATCACTTTGCTGTTCTGCAACGAGATCTGGACGCAATCCTCCAGGCTCAGTTCCCAGATCTCCATCTCATCGAGATTGGTCACCGTGAATGGCGCCACCGCCTGATCCACTTCCGCTAACCGCGGCGCGTCGACATCGGGGTGCTCGATCTCCGTCGCCTTATCCAAGTAATGCGAAAGATCGCCCGTCTCCCGCAAATAGAACGGCTTCGCCGGATGGCATCCGGTGGCGGCCGTAAGGGCGGTGAGGACCCAAACCAGTGAGCTGCGTAGTTGCCGTCGCATCGCAAGACGATCCCTTGAGGTTGCGTTCGGTGGCGTGGGAGACCGGCCCCCCAGATTCCCATCGCCGCGTTCGGTCCGCGCGTCACGCGCACCTGCCGACTCGAAAACTCGGCTCCCTAGGTATCGGCCCTACGACCGGCAAACTTGCGACAATCGATACAACCGGCACACTTTTCCCAGACAGCGTGACGCGAATACTCGACGCTTTCGACGCTTGTGCCCGCTGGATGGGGAATCAACACGAACCGCGCAAGCTGCGTCGAGGCCGATTGGGGAGGTTTCGGAGGCTTGCGAAATCTCGGCCGCACCGGGCGGTTCGCGCCGCTCCGCTTGTGATCTGCTTCTGACTAGCGGAGCGGCACAAGCCGCCCGGTGAGTCTCGTGACGCGAACCGTGCCGCGCGTGAGCG
>JBJTOW010000395.1:0-3083 GCA_046074805.1 Planctomycetota bacterium
AGCCAACACCAATGTTCGGCCCGCGACATGTTTCGATCGCTCGGTTCGGCCAGTTCCAAGAGTAATCCTGGGAACATCGACCAGCGGCCCACTGCTGCGACGCGGAGCGGACTTTCGCCCCTCGCGACAATCGCCCTGACCGCCGCGAAGGCGTCGGAGGTAATGCGACCGAGCGACGCCAATTCCCGCAACGCCTCTTGAACCGCCTCGGGGGCCAGCTTTGTCACGCCCCGTAGCTCGGGCAGGAACAACGCTCCGTGGCGCCGCAGGCAATCGAGCACCGCTTGAGCCCCGCTACCGTCCGCCGGATCGCTCGTTGGCCGATCAGGGGGCAGCAACCAAGGCAAGTCATCGCGCCGCGTCAACGAGAGCGGCATCGCCCGCGTCATCGCCGCATAGGACGCTTCTTCCCGAGGCTCGCGCCGCGGCGGGTGCAATCGCCCCCAAGTCAACTCGCCCGCCAGGAATAGCTGGTCGAGCCACTGCGGATCGTAGCCAGCCACTCGCGGCGCCAACACGTATCGCTCCCAAGCCGCCGCCGGCAATTCGAACCCATCCAGCTGCGCGATCGCATCCCGCACGCCCTCGGGACCGGCGCCGTAGCCGCCGTTCCAACGTTGGTGCCGCGCGAGGAACCGCACGAAGTCGGCTGGCGACACAGGCTGGATCTTCCGCCGTAAACCTTCCAGCGTCAGGCGATGAATCCGCGCCAGCAAACGCCGATCGCACCATTGCGGCTCGGACGACACCCCGTCGCCGGACGCCGTAGGCGACTCGACAACAAACTTTCCCCGCAGCACCAACCCTTGGCCTTCGAGCGCTTCCAAGGCGGCGAACACCTGCGAAGCGGGCAAACGCAGGCTGTCCGCCAGCACGCTCGCCGTGATCGGACCAGCGGTCAACATCCGCCCCCGAGCTAACTCGACCCAGCCGTCGCTCGCCGACCACGCCTTGTCCAGCGATTCGGAAAGACGCGGCTCTGGAGTCACCTTTACGCCAGGGTAGACGGCTCGGATTACCGGCCATCTTTCCGCCGCGATCCAATACTCCCGGTCGGCGGCGTTCTCGACCGCGTTGGCTGTGTCGTCGACCGTATCGCTGGCTGTATCGCGAGAGAGACCATCGGATGAACCGCCCGCGGTCGCGAGCAGTTGCGGCTGCGGCTCTTCTGACGGCGAGGGCGACAGCGAAGGTGGCGACAGCGGCGGTGGCGGCCCGAGACGCAGGCGGGCTGCGCGGCCACGATCGCTCAACTGTTCCAGCCACGCGGCGTGCCGAGGATCGGCGACCGCAGGGAATAAGCCGGCTTGCAACATGGCGTCATGCAATTCGTCGGCGTTGCGAATGACCGGAGTGGCGTCGGCGACCACTTGCCGGACGGCGTCGGGATCGAGTCGCGAGAGGTCGCGGAAGTCCTCGGGGGCGAGGGTGCGGCGAGTGGCGACGGCGCGGGTCCGCCGCTCTTCGAAATCGGCGTCATCGAGAAACGCGTAGCCGCCCGCGTTGATCAATTCGTGGCTGAACGGCGATGGCTCGCGAGTGTCGCGTGGTAGGAACTGAATCGCCCCGCGTTGATAATCGGCGAGGACTTGGAGCCAGCGGCGGGTATCGAGCGCTTCGTGAAGGCAATCGTAGACTGTTTGCCGGACGAGCGGATGATCAGGGATGTCGATATCGCCATGGTGATTCTCCAGGCACCCGACCGTGGCCGGAAAGGTGGCGGCGAGCAGGTCGTCAGCGCGGAACCGCTGGAGGAAAAACGGGACTTTTTTGCCGTTTTGAAAGCGGAGCACAACCAGCGCGCGGGACACATTCCAACGCCACCGCAGCGGAAAAACCGGCACGGCGAACAACGCTTGTTGCAGCATTTCTTGACCGTTGTGCGGCCCCAGCATCTTGAACAGTTGCTCGAGGGGAAAGCTGTGTTGCGGGCCGATCGACAACAGGATGCCGTTGTCCGTGGCGGCCGCCTGCAGTTCAAAATCGAAACTGCGGCAAAATCGTTTCCTCAGCGCGAGGCCCCAAGCGCGATTCACGCGATGTCCAAACGGCGCGTGGATCGCCAACTGCATGCCTCCCGATTCGTCGAAGAAACGTTCGAAGATCACCTCGCTCATCGTCGGCACGACGCCGGTCGCGGCGACTTGGGCGGCGACATAGCGCACCGCCTGCGCGGCGGCCCAATCGTCCGCCCCGCAGTCGCTCCGCAGCCAAGCGGCGGCCAACGCCTCGTTGCTACGCGGTTCGTCGGCGGCGGGGGGCGATTGAAGCCGAGTCGCCAGTTCACGGCGGACATCGGTCAACTGTTCGCTCAGTTCGGGAGATCGGCCAGGCGACTCGCCGAACCAAAACGGTACGTTGGGCGGCGCTCCATGAGCGTCCCGCACTCGCTCTTCCTGGCCGCGAACGGCGGTGATTTGCCAGGAGGTCGAACTGAGCAAAAAAATGTCGCCCGCCGAACTGTCGACCGCGAAATGCTCGTCCACCTGGCCGACAAACGTTCCCTCGGGATCGGTGACGACGCGGTATAGCGGAGCCTCGGGGATAGCTCCACCCGATGTCAACGCGGCGATCCGCGCGCCGGGCCGCGGCCGCAATTTCCCGCCAATTTGGTCCCGATGGATGTACGCCCCTTGGCGAATTTGCGGCGTCAGCCCCTCGCTGACCATTTTCAAGATCCCGTCGAACCGCTCGCGAGAAAGCTCGCGATACGGCCAACTGCGGCGGAACAACGCCAGCAGCTCGGCCTCATCCCACTCGTCGCACGCCACCGCCGCGATCACTTGCTGGGCGAGAATATCGAGCGGCTCATCGGGGATTTCGATCGCGTCGAGCGCTCCGCGGCGGACCGCGCGGACCAATGCGAGACACTCGAGCAGTTCGTCGCGGGTCAATGGAAACAATCGGCCCTTGGGTGTCGCGCGGAGCGAGTGGCCCGAGCGGCCGACGCGTTGCAGAAACGTCGCGATCGACCGAGGCGAACCGACTTGGCAAACCAAGTCGACATAGCCAATGTCGATACCCATCTCAAGCGACGCTGTCGCCACCAGCGCCTTGAGTTTTCCCGCCTTCAATCGCTGCTC
>JBJTOW010000396.1:0-5647 GCA_046074805.1 Planctomycetota bacterium
GATCGAAGTCGATGACTCGCACGTGATTGCCAGCTACGCCAACTTCTGCCGCGTGACCGGCTCGCCGGAAGAACTGATCGTTGATTTCGGCCTGAACCCCCAGCCGATGGGCGTGCCGAAGAATCCGATCGGCGTCAGCCAGCGGATCATCCTGAACTACTTCACCGCCAAGCGGTTGCTCGCCGCTTTGTCGATGTCGCTGCAACGCCACGAAGCTGTCTTCGGCGTGCTCGAAACCGACGTGCAAAAGCGCGTTAAGATCAACCGCTAGTCGCCGTGGGGATCTCTGCGGGTGTTCCGCGATCCGAACAACGATTCGGATCGCGGAGCCCGCGATTCGCCTTTGACTTCGTGAGCGCCGCGCGACTTTTTTCGCCGGATTCGCTATCTTTCCGCTCGCGTAATCGATTAGCATGCTCCCCGACGATATTGGTTCATGGCCCAATTGGTGCCATGCCTCGGTCGGCCCCCGCCCGTCCTCCTCCAGCCTACAGATGGAAGTTGCATCCCATGCCGCTTTCCCCGTCGCTCATGGATTTTCGGTCCGCCTCGCCTGCCGCTCCGCTCGTCCGAGTCGGCTCGCGACGATGGTTTTTGGAATTGAGCCTGGCCGGCTTAGGAGGGCTGTCTCTGCCCGGCATCATGGCCGCTCAAGAGGCGGCTGGGCGGCGTAGCGGCGACAAAAAGGCGGTGATCTTGTTCTGGCTGTACGGCGGACCGAGCCACATCGACATGTGGGATCCAAAGCCGGACGCTCCGCAAGAAATCCGCGGACCCTACGGCGTGATCGAAACCAAGATTCCCGGCGTTCAGTTTTGCGAGCACTTGCCGCGGCAGGCGGCGATCGCCGACAAATTGACGGTGATCCGGTCCGTCGATTGCAAAGCCAGCAACCACACTCCGATTACGATGCAGGCCGGCAACCCGTTGGCCCGCCGTTCGGATGATACCCGCGATGGCGGCGGCTATCCGTCCATGGGCTCGATCGCCGCGAAATTCCGAGGGCCCAACGATCCAAGTTTGCCAGCGTTTGTTGGCTTGGCTGATTCTTGGACTTCCGATGTCTGGGAAGCGGGCGATCTGGGCACTCAATACGCGCCGGTGAAGGGAAACGAATTGGCGGGCCGATTCGGGATGCCAGCCGGTATCGCCATCGATCAACTCCGGGATCGCGATCAACTACGCCGCTCTTTCGACCGGTTCGGCCGCGAGTTGTCGACAAACCCATCCCTGGAGCGACTCGACCGTTACACCCGCGAAGCCTACGAGATGGTCCTCTCGGGCAAAGTACAGCGGGCGTTCAACGTCGCCGAGGAACCTGCGGCGATGCGTGCGGCCTACGGCGAAGATAGCATCGGGCAAAAAGCGCTGTTGGCACGCCGGCTTGTCGAATCCGGCGTGACATTCGTGCTGGTCAGCGGGGCTTGGGGGTATTTCGACCACCATGGCGACAGCGTCCGATGGGGTGGCATCGAAAAGGGCCTGACGCCGCTCTTACCCACGATCGACCGCGTTCTTCCGACATTGGTTTTGGATCTCGAGCAGCGCGGGATGCTCGACGATGTCATGGTCATGATGATGGGTGAATTCGGCCGCTCTCCCGCGATCAACAAGGACGCTGGCCGCGACCACTGGACGAACGTCATGTCGATGCTCGTCGCGGGCGGTGGTTTCAACCACGGCCAAACGATCGGCGCGACCGATTCCCGAGGTGGCGACATCGCGGGCAACCCGGTCCGACCCCAGGACTTGGCCGCTACGACGTTCCGCCACCTGGGCATTGATGTCCATGCTTCTTGGACCAATCGCTTCGGCCGTCCTATTCCTATCGTCACCGAAGGCGGCCGTCCCATTCCTGAACTGTCGTAGTTGGCGGCTTCCGACGTCGCGCTTTTGTCTTCTGTACGACGGAATTTCCAGTCGCGCTGGCTTACGGAGCATTCAGAACGACCACCGTCGAGGTTGGCCGTTCGACGATGTGAGGACGATGTCGGCGAAGTCGACAGCGGCGGAACCCGATGGCAAGTAGAGCCGTAGGATACCGGCTTTCTCTCGGACTGGCAGGTCAAACGTTACTCTCTCCCAGACCGCTTCGCCCGCGACCTTGTATTTCACGGACACGCCGTCACGCACGATGGCCGCTCCGGCGCGGTTCTTCCATCCGCCGGGTAAATCGTCGGGCGCGGGCGCTTTCTTCTTGGAGGCCGCTTTTGAAGCGGCAGTGACTTTTCCAAAGTCGGGATTGAATTTTGGGATGACGGCGTCGGTGTCTCTCAGGAAACCATCGATCAACCCGTTCAGTTTGGCGGCGACAGCGGGGCGTTCCTTCACGAGATTGTGGCGTTCCCCCAGATCCCGAGAGAGATCGTAAAGTTCTAGTTCGTCGGAGCCATCGTCGGCCCTAGCGTAGAAGCGAATGAGTTTCCAGTCGCCCTCGCGAACATAGGAACCGGCGTAAAAGCCGTCCATCACGGCATCGCGCGCCGCCGAGCCATGTGGAAAGTGGCAAAAGATCCGCTCACGCGGCGACGAGCCGCCTACGAACGCCGCTGTCTGGTCAAAACCATCCAGCGACTGGTCGGCTCTAGGCACAGCGCCGCAAGCACGGATCAACGTAGGGTAAAGATCTGTGGACTGAATGAGAAAGTCGGCGGTCGTGCCCGGCTTGACTTTTCCGGGCCAGACGGCAATCCCTGGTTCCCGAGTGCCACCGTCGTAAAGCGAGGCTTTGCCGCTGCGATAGGGCAGATTGCTGGTCGCGGGAATCTCCGAATAGCCTTCGGGATCGGTCTGCTTGGGCGGATAGGCGTAACCACCGTTGTCGGACCAGAAAACGACGAGCGTATTGTCGGCTCGCCCTGATTCTTCGAGATGGCGCAAGAGTCGGCCCACGGCGTAATCCATGCTCTTGACCATGGCGGCGTAAAGTGGATTTTTCTGCGGATCGGCGGGGTCGGTTTTTTTCTTGAAATGCTCGATGTAATCAGGCCGCTCGTTCCAAGGTGAATGGACGGAGAAGAGCCAGAAGTTCACAAAGAACGGCCGAGTGTTACTGGATCGAATGAATTGGCCGGCTTCGTCCGCCATTCGCTCGTCAATATGTCGGCCCACTTCGTCTTTGATGGCGGGATCGCTGATAAGCCTTGTCCAGGGCGCGAAGTAACCACCACCGGGGCCAGGGGCCTTTGGAGCATGGGGCCAGTCGATGTCGAATCCTTGGTCACGCGGTTCATAAGCGTCGCCAGGAGCCAGATTGTGCCCCAAATGCCATTTTCCAAAATGTCCCGTTGCGTAACCCGCCTCCTTGAGCGCTTCGGCCAATGTGTGATAGGCGGGCTTCAGACGTGTCACCGAGTTGGCGACGTGGACGCGCGCGTCACCAGATACCAGCCGCTTGTCCAAAACCACGGTCGGCAAATGGCAGGCCGGGGTGGTGATGCCGGTCCGCGCTGGATGCTGTCACACCATGATGCTCGAACGTGTCGGCGAGCAGAGCGGACTGGCGGAATAGGCATTGGTCAGCTCAAACCGCAGCATGTTTCGACTCACCGTCCCGTACGACGGACTTTCCAGTCCGTCGCAGCGGTGTGAAGCAGTCCGCGTCGCAGTTGCGACGCTGACGAAATCCACTCGCCGATCCGCAGCACTGTTGCCTTTACGCGGTTTTGGGGATGACTTCCGCAAAGCTTAGCTGGAGGTGGAAGCCGCAAGTCGCGCTGCCCTAAGCCTTTCGCTGTCATTTCGGTTCAAACTTCAATGCGTAAATGTCGGCTTCGCGGAGTTCGAAATGCAAGACGATCGGACGATCGGCGAGGTGGGCGAGCGATGTTTTGCCCTTCCATGACACGCGGCGGTCGAGCGAATCGCCATAAAGGATGTCGCATTCTTCCAAGCCAAAACCGGTAATCGGCGAGCGGTCGGCGTTCAAGACCGCGACGCGGATCGAGCCAGCGGCGCTGGTCGCGTAGTTCAACCATAGCTCGTCGCCCGCGAAACGTAGCCGCTTCGTCCAGCAATCGCCGCCGCGCGACTTCGCATGCACCGAGCCGAAACCGTCGATCCGCAGCGAGTAGCGCCGCAACCGCGAGTCGCGTCCCGTGAAATACGACTCAGTCGCATATAACGACAATTCGCGCGGCTGGTCGTCGCGCGTCGACTTCGTCTCCACAACATGCCAGGCTAAATAATTGTCGCCATAAGACCAATTGTGCCGCGTCCGTAGTCCGGGCCGCAAAAAGACATCGTCGCTCTGGCGGAAATTGCGGCCGTCGCGGCTCGAAATGAACACCGAGTCGGTCACCACCGAACCATAACGCGGTGAAACTCCGGCGCGTTTCTCCCGCAGTTCCCATTCGGGCAGAAGCCGCGTTGACGCGGTCAAGCCCCGATCGACGTAGCGGGCCGGAAACCCCAGATACAAATGAGGAGCCCGGTCATAATTTTTGATCTGGCTGACATAGAACTGGGCAAGCGGCTGCGGCCCCTCGCCCTCGGGAAATGCGATCGGCCCCTCGTCTTTCCAATGTAGAAAGTCGTCCGAGACGGCTCGATTGACCATCCGGGTTCCCTGGAAACCGGCTTGCGAAAACACGCGGTAATACAACACATATTTCCGCTCGGCGGGCGACCAGAACGATACATTTTGCGAGTCGAACACGCCTTGGGTAAACACGGGCCGGTCAGCCATCGGCTTCCAGTGGATACCGTCGGGCGATTGGAAAGCCCAGACGCCGTTGGCGGTCTTCATGCCGGCCCCAGTGGCCTTGTAACGCGCCTCGGGCGGGGCCGCCGGGTTGGTGTCAATGAAGGGGGAGAAATCGTGGCAACCGCCGCCATCAGGCATCTTGTCGAGTAAGATATTGTTCTCTTTCGATCCTCGGAATTCGCACAGCCCCAGATTTGGCCGGGTCCACGCGATGCCGTCCGAGCTTTCCCGATAGGCGATTGTCAATGGTCCGCCCGGTTCCAAGCCGGTCGGAATCTGCCACGCATGGTAATACATGCGATAGATATTCGTCCGCTCGTCCCGCAGCACCGTGTAATAGCCGCAACCGTTCCCCTCCCACGGCGCGTCGCATTCGGCGGCAAGTTCTTCGCGGGTCGGCGAATGCACCCGCAATTCGGCCTGCCGTAACTCCGCGATTAAATAGTCATCCACGAAAAGTTCACGACGATCGCCCACCATCAGCGGCTCCGACTCGGTAGACGCGACTGCTGAGCGAGCGGCTCCAGCGGCCGTGGGGCCTGGGTAAGCGGCTTTGACTTGGGCCGTACTGGCGGAGTTCGCGCCTACCGGAGCGGCACCTGTAGTCGCGGTTCCGCTCGGTGGAGCGGCCAGCGTAGGCGGTCCCAGGATGACGACAAGCGTGAACAAGACCGCCGCGGCGGCCGTTGGTGTCTGAGCGTTCGAGTAAACCATCGACGGAACTCCGGCGAAAAGACGACAGAGAGCAAAAAATCGGGGCGGTACCGACCGAGTAGCGGGCCGATCGATCGCAGTCCTCGGACGCTCGACGGTGACCATCAGCGAACTGACAAGCAGCGAGCGACCCGTTACCGATAACCAATGACTTGCAGCCAGCGCACCACGGCGAATGCCTCACCGCGAGCAAACAGCAGCCAGCCGTGAGGGCGTATCTTGTCCGAT
>JBJTOW010000397.1:0-4406 GCA_046074805.1 Planctomycetota bacterium
GCGAACACGGCGTAACGGCATTTAGCGACACCGTGAAACGAGACCAACGGATCACGCTGTCCCTAACATCCTTCGAGGTCCGGCTTAGCCGGGCCGAACGAACCGGGCCGAACGAACCGAGCCAACTTGGCCGGGCCAACCTAGCCGGCTGGAACGGCGGACGCGGCCGCTGTTTGCACCGGCACGGGCACAATCGTTCGTAGAAGTTTACCGGAAGGCAGTTCGTATAGAAACACCTGCCCGCCTTTCGCGCCGACGGCTAGCCGAACACCCGCCTGATCGAGCGCCAGCGAATAAATCGGCGCTGGAACATTGGCGATCGCCGCGACTCGCTGCCGATCCGCGATGCGATACAGCCGCACTTCGCCAAACGCGCCAGCCACCGCCACCAGTTTACGGTCGCCGCTGGCGGCGATGTCGAGCACTTCGGCCGGCTGCCCTTCGAAAGGCTTGGTGTATTGATCGCGTTTGGTGATCGGCTGGGCCCCGTTGCCCGCCCCCGTCACGCCCACGCCCGATAACGCGATTTTGTAGTCGTAGCCAATCAGCGTTCGCGCCCGTCCCGCCGACACGGCGAACACACCGTCGGTGGCGACCGCCGTGATGATGTCGGGGGAGGCGTCCACGGCCCGCAACAGGGCGCCTGTCCCGCCATCGCTGATTTTCGTCGCCTTGTCACGTCCACCGGAGACGAACGTTTTGCCATCGGGGGCGAACGACACATCCATCACCCAATCCGTGTGCAATTCGAATCGCCGAATCTCCACCGCCGGATCCACGGGGACCAAATGAACGGCGCCGTCGGCCCCGTCCAACGCGATCAGCTTTCCATCTGGCGAAAAGTTGCCACGGAACAAAGTATCGTTGCCGCTGCGACGCGTCGCCACGATGCCGCCGTCGGCGTAACGGATAAACCGCACTTCACCATGACGCCCCGGCTGGCCACCAGCCGCCGCTACCATTTGCCCGTCGGGACTGAATTCGACATGCGTCAACAAATCGCAATCGGTGGGCACTCGACGCGGCGGCGCGGCGGGGTCATCCGTTTCCACGAACACGACTTCGCTGCGCACAGCCACCGCCAGCCGTTTACCATCGCCACTAAGCGCGACGCCGCTGATCGCCGCCGGGAAACGGTAGGAAGCCGGGATCGCGACCGCTGGTGGACCGGCCGCCGGCCCCAGGGGCGAACCGCCCGAATCGTCTTTCGCGCCGCCCGCGACCCAACGCCGCAATAGATCAACCTTGAGCGACGCAAGCGGTGGCGACTTCGGTGGCATCGAAGGCTTGTCGCCCGAGATCACCTGCAGGAGCCGGCTGTCTTCCGGCTTCCCCGCGACATAGAGCGGACCGCTGTCGCCTCCCTTCAGCATATCGGCGACGGAATCCATCTTCAGACCGCCCTGCGGGTCTGTGCCGGAATGACAACTCCAGCAGTGCCGCTTCAAGATCGGCCACACATCGCTCCGGTAACTTACCTCCGGTTCCGCCGCCGCCAACCTCGCCCTGCTCCCGCCAATAGCCGCGAACGCCAACACGCCGACAACCACACCGCAACCGACCATCGCCATCGCGCGCCAATCGCGCGGCCGACGCACCGGGAGAAGCTGAACGCACACAGCCCCGACTGTTGACGCGAGTAAACTCAACGTCGGCGGCAGGAAAGCTTTCGTCGGCAGGGGATTTCTCGGCGGCCGGGGAGACTCGCGGCCGGTAAGGTGAGCGGCGGTTGGCGAAGTCACAGCAAGGCTCCTCAATGAACGAGAAGGAAGTCGCGGCTATTCAAGAGCGCCCACATCAGATCCTCGGCCGCTTCGGTCCGTTTCGCCGGATCTTGCCGGAGGAACTGCGTCGCCAGCTCGCTTTCCTTCGCGGTTGGAGCTCTCGTCACAGTCCATTGGTACATTTGTTCGACCAAGGCCGCGTCTTCTAGCTTTTGCCGAATCAATTGGGCCACGCGGCCATTGGGGTTTCGCAGGCGTCCGAGGATCGTGTTGCTATTGATGAAGTGCAACGCCTGCAACATGTTCGAGCCGTCGTCACGCTCGCATTCGCACGCTTCCATCCGCTGCGGCTTTCCAAACAAGTTGAGAAAGTCGTTGGAAACATCGGCGTCGGGCAGCTGCGCGGCGGTGAAACCCGGCGGCGCATTGCCGAAATTTTCGGGCACGCCGGTCGCTTGGGCGAGCGAATCGAGCAACGCTTCCGCGGGTACTCGGCGAGGCAAGAAACGCGAGAAGTTGGCGTCGTCGTGCGCGTTCGAACTATTGGGAACGCTGTCGCGCTGGTAGGTCCGCGAGGTCACGATCAACCGCATCAATCGGCGACCGTCAAACTTGCTGTCGACCAGTTCGCGGGTCAGCGCGTCGAGCAACGCGGGATTAATCGGCGGGTTGGTGGTTCGCAAATCGTCCACCGGGTCGATGATGCCACGATGGAAAAAGTAGCTCCAGATACGATTCGCCAATCCACGGGCGAAAAACGGATTCTCCGGCTTCACAAGCCAATCGGCGTAGGCCAACCGCCGATCGACGCCCGTGCCCAGATCGACTTCTTTGCCGCCCAAAAACCGTGGCGGCTGGGCACGGCCTGTGCGCGGGTTGGTCGAGTAGCCGGCGGCCAAGTTAACGGTCACCATTTTGGCGTTTGGAATGCCGGCCAAACGCGGATCGGCTTTCACACCTCCTTGATTGAAGAAGCTGTGCAACCCGTAGTAGTCCACCTGCGTCCAGTTCTCGAACGGATGCGGATGGCATTTGGCGCATAGCATCCGCACTCCGCAGAAGACCTGAGTGGCCCGCTGCAGCGTCTCGTCCGCGTCTTTGCTGACCGCATAAAACGCCGTCGTGGGATCGTCTTGGATTCCGCCACGGCCGCTTAGCACCCGCCGAGCGAACTCGTCGAGCGGCATGTTCGAAGCCACCGCAGTCCGGATCCATTCGCGGAACGAATACACCGCCGGCTCGTTCAAGTTCGCGCGCGAATTCTGCAGCAGATCGCCCCACTTCAACGACCAGCGATCGACAAATTCAGGGCGGCCGAACAGCGAATCCACGACCTTCACCCGTTTGTCCGGAGCCGTGTCCGCGAGAAACGCGGCGAGTTCCTCGGGCTTTGGCTGTACCCCGATCAGATCGAGATACACACGGCGGAGGAACCGGTCGTCCGGGGCAAGCGGCGACGGCGCTACCCGCAACGCATTCAACTTTTCGATCACATGCCGGTCGATCGGATGATCGGTCGGTACCGGCTCAGGCACGAAGCCGGCCGGCTCGCCGAGTACGATGAAGTTCGCGGTCGCAAAGATCCGCTCGAACCGCGCGACAACCGCCGTCTCACCCAAATCGCGGGCAATCACCAGACCTTCGTCGTCGACCGTCGCAACGCGTTCGGTGTTCGCCGTGAAAATCCCCAACCGTGTCACATCCCGTTCCACTCCGTCGCTGTAGCGCGCGAGCAGTTGCAGTTGGTGCTGCGAGCCGGGCGACGTGATCGCGGACGTCGGAAAAATGCGGATCGATTCCACCTCAGCCGTCATCGGTGGATCGTTTGGCGCTCCGTCCGCGATCCAACCGAGCATCAATTGATGCAGGAGGCTCCCCGCATCGAACCGGACACCGCCCTTATGCGGAACTTCGCCGAGAGGCTTGGTCAACAACAGGCTCGCGGCCGGTTGATGCCGGTTGACGCGGCGTTCCAGGAACTCGTCCGAGATCGAAAGAAAATCGGCCGCCGCGTCGGCGCCGCGCAGCGATAGCTTGAACCCGTTCTTGCCCAATGAGTAACCATGGCAGGCTCCCATGTTGCAGCCGGCCTTCGACAGCGCCGGCATCACATCGTGACGAAAGCTATGCGGCGGCGGCGATTCGGGTAACGCGACCGTCACGGCGACCGTGGCCGTCTTTCCACCCGCCGTGACGGCGATCCGCGTCTCGCCGCTTCCCACCGGCTGAACCCAGCCAAGCGATGGCACCGTGGCGATCCGT
Source organism: Planctomycetota bacterium (assembly GCA_046074805.1). Taxonomy (GTDB): domain Bacteria; phylum Planctomycetota; class Planctomycetia; order Pirellulales; family Pirellulaceae; genus CAIXSC01. The sequence goes on from JBJTOW010000397.1 coordinate 3,987, forward strand.
GGATCCGCTGTGGCGAATGTCGCTTGTCCGGTCAAATCCAACATCCGACCATCGAGGCCGGTGGCCGTCACCAAAATCGAGTGCGGCTGTCGATGATGAACCAGTCGAAGCGTCGAAGGCTGAACGCGAAGGTCGCCCGCAACAACCGCTGGCTCCGCTCCCGACACCCAACCCGTCGACAGTCCACCGGGGCCGGACATTCCCACAACCGCGAACTGGCCGCACAATCCCAAGCACGCTACCCACAACCAAGCCACGGCGGCTGGTCGATGCTTCAGCGACTCAAAATGAAAAACGCTCATCGGCAATGCGACTCCTACGGAACATCTTCCGCGATATCGACCTAGGGCGGAGACCGGCGATCGGCTAACAGCGTGCCAGTGAGCGAACACGGGCACGACGAAAAACACAACACACTCA
>JBJTOW010000398.1:0-2626 GCA_046074805.1 Planctomycetota bacterium
CGCGACGGACTGGGAAGTCCGTCGTACAAACGGCACGAGTAGCTGTTGATTTTCCAACTGCGTATTCTACCCGTACGACGGACTTCCAAGTCCGTCGCCGCACGGGTCTCGCGACGGACTGGGAAGTCCGCGTACGGGCGGGCAGATGAGGCCGGTCCCGCGTCCGCTCGTCGGTTTCCCGAAAAAAGATCGCGAAACCGTTACGTCCTCAGCTAGGATCGGGATATATTGATGCGACGTGACCCGTGAAGTCGACGATACGCCCAAGCGTGTCCGGTCGAGTCCGGCGTGTCGGAATCCTATCGCCTGTCGGAGCCCTAACGATGGAACAGAAGTTTGAAGGTACGCCCCAGGCTGAAATCCGTTTGGAAGGTCGTCGGGTCATGCGGTCCGACGTGACGCATGACTGGGGATCGCAGCTCCGGTGGGAGGTCAAGCGGAACGGGGAAGTTATCGCGACCCCGAATGCCCGGCTGGATTCCAACTACGAGCATCCCGAGGCGACGCCCGGCGACTACGAGGTCGTCCTGCAGCTGTTCAAGTACGTGAATTACCAGAAGGACAAGAACGGCGAGTACACCGCCAGCAAGTTCATCGAAATCTCCAACAAGGTGGCGTACAAGGTTGGGTGAGCCTTCGCGTTCCATCTGTTTGTTGGCAGGTGTCAAGTCACGGGACGGTCTTTGATTGAGGAGCGGAATCGGTGATCCATTACGGCGACGAGCGGGTTCCCCAGTGCGGAAAGTCGACAAGGCGAAGTTTTTTGACGGCGGGCGCGGCGGGTTTGGCCGGCCTTTCGCTGCCGACATTGTTCCAATTTCAAGCCGCCGGGGCGGTGAACGAATCGCGGGCGAAAATCCGCAACTGCATCACGATTTTCTTGGTAGGTTCGCCGGGCCACGTCGACACATGGGACATGAAGCCAGACGCTCCCGATGATGTCCGCGGCAAGTTCCGGCCGATCTCCACGAACGTGTCTTCGGTGCAGATTTGCGAGCATTTTCCGCTGATGGCGCGGATGATGGATCGCGTGGCGCTCATTCGCAGCTTGAACTACAACACGGGCGCGTCGCACGAGAATGGCCAGCGTTGGATGATGACCGGGCACGATTTCAGCCCGAACAACGTTCAGCCCCACATTGGCTCGGTGGTTTCCCGGGTGTTTGGCCCCAAGGGGGATTTACCGGCGTCGATCATCCTGCCTGGCAAGATCGGCAACACGGGCGCTGGGCCGTTTCACGGTCAAACCGCCGCGTTCCTGGGCAGCGGCCACGAACCGTTCTTCCTGGGATCCGATCCGGCCACGGCCGAATTCAAGGTGGCCGATTTGGCGCCGCCCGCGAATCACTCGGAGCCCCGTATTTCGGCCCGCCGCGACCTCTTGGGACAACTTGACGCCTTGCAACGCCGTGCCGATTCGAAGTCGGCTCAGGATCTCGACGCGTCGTATGCCCGCGCTTTCAACCTGCTTACGTCTTCGCAGACGAGGATGGCGTTCGAATTGAAACACGAGTCGGACAAGCTTCGGGATCGTTACGGCCGCAACACGTTCGGCCAAAGCTGCCTGATGGCCCGGCGACTCATCGAGGCCGGTTCGCGGTTCATTACCGTCAATCACTTCGACACGGTATTCAATCTGTCCTGCTGGGACATGCACGCCGACGGCGGCGGATTGAACAACACGTATCTCGATTACGAACGGTTGCTCTGTCCGCAATTCGACATTGCGTTCACAGCGTTGATCGAAGATCTCGAGCAACGCGGACTCCTGCAGGAAACGGTTGTCGCCGTGTTGAGCGAAATGGGGCGAACTCCGAAATTGAATCCGCGGGGTGGTCGAGATCATTACCCGCCCGCCTGGACGAACTTCCTATGCGGCGGCAACATTCGCGGCGGCCAAGTGATCGGCTCGACCGACAAGATCGGGGCCGCGCCGCATGACTATCCAGTCGAGCCTCCACGCGTCTTGGCGTCGATTTACCATGGCATGGGCATCGATCTCGAAACCACGATGATGCCTGGTCCTGGTGGCCGTCCGGTCCGCTTCATCGAAGCAGAGCCGATCCCCGAACTGTTCTAATCGCGGGGACCGATACCCGCGCCTCGACTATGCCCCGCGCCCGCCGTTCCGCTGGGGACATCGTCCCCAGCTTCATCGCCATGCCGTCGTTCCGGTCGTCCATGCGACTTGCTCGTTTGCGTTTCCACAACGTGCGGGTCGCCCACCAACCGCGACGCTCGACCCCGTTGATCGTTCCGCTTGGCCCTGTGGTTCGCATGTTCGCAACGGTCGTGGCTTTCCTATTCGTCGCCTTGTCGATCACGCCGGACTACGTTTACAGCGCGGCGCCGACGGTGCGAACGCTGAGTGTTCGCGGGCTGCGCATCGGTGGTCCGACGACGTTGATTGTCGATGGGGCCGACTTGCTTCCGAACCCACGAATCATCCTGACGCAGCCGATCGCGTCGCAGTCGGTGAAGCCGACCAGCACCGCGACTCGGCTGGAGATCGACGGTGTCCTGGACGCGTCGGCCGAACCCGGGTTGCAAAGTTGGTACTTGGCGACCGATGGCGGACTTTCCGAGCGGCAGTTGATTTCGGTGGACCATTTGTCGCAGTTGCCGT
>JBJTOW010000399.1:0-4614 GCA_046074805.1 Planctomycetota bacterium
GGCTTGGGGTGGCCGGAAATGGCTGGCGCGTTCAGCTCCACGCGCTCCGAGTTTCGCCACAAATGGCTCGGAAAATAGCTGTGCGCGACGGCTTGGCAGTTGTAGCCGAAGAAGAGATCGAAACCTTGGCGATTGGGATCGCCGGTGCTGCCGACCGGCCCGAGTCCCCATTTGCCGAACGCCGCCGTCGCATAGCCGGCGCGCTGGAACAATTGGGCCAAAGTCACCGCGTCAGCGCTCAGCGGATGTTGGCCCTCGTCAAATTGTGGAAACGCCGCTTTCGCTTGCCGATTGCCGCGGATCTCGGCATGTCCCAAATGTTTTCCCGTCATCAGCACGCACCGCGATGGCGCGCATACCGGCGCGCCTGAATAGTGCTGGGTGAACCGCATTCCCTGGGAGGCTAGGCGGTCGATGTTGGGCGTCGGAATCTTCTTCTGCCCGTAGCACCCTGTCTCCGCCCATCCCAGATCATCCGCCAAAATGAACACGACATTCAGCCGTTGTTTGTCGCCGGTCTTTTTTCCCATCCGCGCCGGCCGAGGAGGCGGATCCGCGACGGGCCCGGCCATTGGGGGCGTTTCGAAGAATCGGCCATCATCGACAAGCCGCGGATCGCCGGTGCGGCGCAGCTCTTCCATCAACCGCCGCTCCAAAGCGGCACGCTGCTCGGCGTATTCCGCTTCGCCCGCCACGTTTCGCACCTGGTGGGGATCACGCCGCAAATCGTACAGTTCCTCGCGCGGCCGTTTGCCATAGGCCAATTCGAACAACGGCTTCCAACGCGGATCGGCACGTCGCGCGACAAGCCACGCCTTGGCGGGGCCGGCATCCTCGTCCGGCAATGTCGCGCGTGTTTGCTCGGAAACTTCGCGGTCGGTCGGCGGCTCGCCGTCAAACAACCGGTAAGGGTCGCCCAGGGGCCAGCGATCGGGACGGAAGTTTACGACGTACAGAAAGTCGCGCGTTCGAATCGCCCGCTGCGGATACGGCGCGAAATCAGCTCGGGCATTCTCCACATGGCGTTCGCGGCCAATGAACACCGCGTCCCAAGACTCGGCTACCGCCGATCCCGCGGCGGCAGCCGTTCCCGACGCAGCCACCGTTCCCGTGGCAGCCGCTTCTCCGACACCACCCGCGAGGACCTTCGTCAAATCCCGCCCCGTCATCGCCGTAGGTGCCGCGAGTCCAGCCGCTTGAAGGAATGTCGGCGCGAGGTCGACAAGGCTTACCAATCCGTCGAATACCTGGCCCGGTCGAACCCCGGGACCGCGCACCGCCAGCGATACGCTCGAGCCAAAATCGTAGAGGTTGCATTTGCCATGCGGAAAGCCCGGCGCGCCGTGGTCGCCACTGGCCACAACCAACGTGTTGTCCAACTCGCCGGTCGCCGCAAGCCGGTCCAACAAGACACCAAGCGCGGCGTCGAACGCTTGAACTTCGCCAAAGTAATCGGCCAAGTCCTCGCGGATTTCCGGTTCATCCGCCAAAAACGGCGGCATTTTTCCCTTGAGCTCGTCTGGTTCCAGGCCCCATAGACGCTTTCCGGAACCGCGTTGCCACTGGCGATGCACATTGGTCGGTCCGAACCAATAGAGAAACGGCTGACCAGCGGGACGGGCGGACAGGAAGGCGTCGAAATTCGCCCGCACCTCGGAGTACAACGCTTGCTTCGCCTTCTCCAGCGACTCGCCACGCGCCAGCATATTCGTGACGTTTTCCGAAAACTGGTTAAAGCGGCCACCCGCCTTTTCGTAACCGTACTTGCCAGCGCCAAAAGGCGCATCGCCAGGAGTTCCCGGGCTCCAAACTTTATAGGTCTCGCCAATGTGGTAGCCGGCGTCCCGCAGCATCAACGGAAACGCGGCGTGCTTTTCCTCCCAGACGGCGCCACGCAGGATCGAACCACGCCCCGTTCGCCAAAAATGCTGGCCGCTTACCAAAGCGCTGCGGCACGGCGTGCAAGACGGCGCCGACACAAACGCCCTGCGAAACACCGTCCCTTCCCGCGCCAGTCGGTCAAAGTTGGGCGTCTTCAATAGGTCGTTGACCGTACCCGGTCCATCGAGCCGCGAATAGACGCTCGCGAACCGCCCCCAATCGTCCGCGAATGCGAACAGGATGTTTGGGCGGCGATCATCCGCCTTGGCGGAACTCGGACCGCCCAACGATGCGGCCACCCACAAGAGAAGAAAACTCAACGCGATCCGAACTCCGACGAAGAAATCCGCCTTGGGCACTGTTCGTCGCGCCTGCCGCCAAGCTGACGCTCGCGGCCCAACGCGTTGCGCTGTCCACCGCATGGCCCTTCCATTCATCCCTGGTTCTTCGCCGATTCTCGTCTCGCCGTTGGTCATCGCTTTCCACCTCCTCGGGATAAAGTCGCTCTGCGAGCGGCAGTGTAACAGACGGAAAGTTGATCGGTGATCGACCGTCGATTCGCCCCAGTGCCTTGGCCATCGCCGGTGGCAGCGCCAACGGCCAGCCGATATGGTGACTGGAAGAGCGACAGGCCCGCCCCGGAGACTGCCCCATGCCCGCGACTGCCCCGTCCACCACGTTTTGTAGCGCTGTCTGGCGGTTTCTTCCCCGCCAATTTCACGCCACCTTCTCTCTATCGCTGTCACTGGCGGCCCACTGGGCGTTCGTCAGAAGTCTGCTCGTCAGTGGTTTGTTCATCGGTGGTTTGTTCATCGGTGGTCTGGATGAATCGCTTGAAAGACTGGGAGCACGGCCTACGCTGGGCCGTTGTGAAGCGGCGGAGCCCGAGGTGGATGAGCCGTTGCCACCGGCTGAGGCCGCGCGGACGATGAGCGTCCCGCCAGGATTTCGAGTGACGCTATTCGCCGGCGAACCGGACGTCTGCCAGCCGATCGGCTTTTGCTTCGACGATCGCGGCCGCCTGTGGGTCGCCGAGGCGTACAACTATCCACGGCATGGCGACAAGCCGGGCGATCGGATTCTAATTTTCGAAGACAGCGATGGGGATGGCGCGTTCGACCGGCGTGCGGTGTTCTACGACCAACTGAATTACGTGACTGGCCTGGAAGTCGGCTTTGGTGGCGTCTGGGTAGTCTCCCCGCCGTCGCTGTATTTCATCCCCGACCGAAACGGAGATGACCGGCCGGACGGCCCGCCTGTCACGCTTCTCGACGGTTTCGGCACGCACGCCAACGCCCACAATCTCGCCAATGCGCTCGCCTGGGGGCCCGATGGCTGGCTCTACGGCACCCATGGCCGCACCAACTGGTCGATGATCGGCAAGCCGGGCACTCCGGAGTCGCAACGGGTGCGTTTCGATGGCGGCGTCTATCGTTATCATCCCATCCGCCATCTTTGGGAACCGTTCGCCGATGGCACGACCAACCCCTGGGGAATCGATTGGAACGACTACGGCGAGGCGTTCATCTGCAACTGCGTCAACCCGCACTTGTTCCACGCGATTCAAGGGGCGCACTACGAGCCGTGGCGAAACCGTGAGTCCAGTCAATACGCGTTCGAACGGATCGCCAGCATCGCTGACCATCTGCACTTCGTCGGCGAAGCGAACGTCCGCGATGGCCTAGGCAGCCCCGAAGAGGATGAAGCGGGCGGCGGACACGCGCACTGCGGCACGATGGTTTACCTGGGCGACAACTGGCCGGCCGAGTTTCGCAATACGGTCTTCATGCACAACATCCACGGCAAGCGGATCAACAACGACATCCCGCGACGACTCGGATCGGGATACGTCGCTTCGCATGGCAAAGACGTGCTGCGGGCCCGCGATCCTTGGTTCATGGGCGTAACGCTCCAGTATGGCCCCGACGGAGCCGTTTACTCAGCGGATTGGTCGGATACGGGCGAGTGCCATAGCGTTCGCAACACCCGCCGCCACACTGGCCGCATCTACAAGATCAGCTACGGGAAGACCCAAACCAACTTCAAACCGGCCCCAAGCTGCGACGATCGGGAACTGGTCGACGCGCAACTTCATTCCAACGACTGGCACGTCCGGCACGCTCGTCGAGTTCTTCAGGAACGGTACGCGGCGGGCCGCGATCTCTCCGGCGCGCGGTCGCGACTCGGAACCGTTTTGAAGGAACATCCCGAGACCCCAAGAAAGCTCCGAGCACTCTGGACTCTGCACGTGATCGGCGGCGCCGACGACAATTACCTAACCGAATTGCTGGGCCACGCCGACGAGCACATACGCGGTTGGGCGGTGCGGCTACTGTGCGAAGACCGCGACCCGCCGGCGCTCGCTCTCTCGCGTTTCACGTCGATGGCGGCCGGCGACCCATCGCCCTACGTTCGGTTGCAGATTTCAGCCGCCCTTCAGCGATTGCCATCGTCGTCGCGGTGGGAACCGCTCGCGGCTCTTTTGTCCCATGCCGAAGACGAATCCGATCCGAATCTTCCGCTCATGAATTGGTACGCCACGGAACCGCTCGTGGAGACGGACGAAACGCGTTTTGTGCGTTTGGCATTGGCAGGTCGGCAGTCCGCCACACGACGCCACGCCGCGCGTCGCGCCGCCGGACTCGCGAACAACGCCACCGCGTTGGAAACTGTGGCGTCTATCTTGGCGAATCCCAACACGCCGACCGAGACGGCTCGCGACTCGCTCGAAGG
>JBJTOW010000400.1:0-3122 GCA_046074805.1 Planctomycetota bacterium
CCCAGGTGCGGGGCAATGGCGGCGGCGATCGCGGTTTCGCCCTGCAAGTCTTCGGCCGGTCGACCCGCGAAAGCAATTGCGATTGCGACCGCTCGACCGAAGCCAGTTTGCTGCAAACCGTCTATCTGCAAAACGATTCCACTGTCATCGCGGCGATCAATGGCGGCCGCGATAGTTGGATCGAACAGTTGACGAAGCAAGCGAAGGCGAGCGTCGTCGACGACGGCGGGAAGGCGGCCAGCAAACAGGCCGAATCGAAAGCGGAACTCGCGAAACTCGAAACGCGCCTCAAAGCGCTCGAGAAACGCAAGGTCGAGGCCCAAATCGTCCGCGTGAAGGAACGGATCGCGGTGCTGGAGGCGCAAATCAAGGACTCCAGCGAGCCGAAACCGGCCGCCGCGCCCGCGAAGCTCGATCCGGCGCTGATCGTTCGACAAGCCTATCTGCGGACGCTCAGCCGCTATCCAACCGACGAGGAGGCGGCGCGAAGCATCGAGTTCATTGCGTCCTCCAGCGATTCGCTGGAAGGCGCCAAAGGCCTGCTGTGGGCGTTGGTGAACACAAAGGAGTTCATCGTCAACCACTAATTGTCGACTGCCTGACCATGTCGCGGTCCGCTCGGGACCGCGCGGCTGGTTGGGACTCCGAGTCGCTCGGTGTTGGAATACTTTCGAAACTAAACGTTGTGGCTTTTCCCTGTGGAGTTTTTTGCAAATGGCGATTTCCTTAACGTGTGACGGCCTCCGGCGGCGTGATTTCCTTCGCGTGGGCGCGATCGGTTCGACCTTGTCGCTCGCGAGCTATCTGCGGATGGCCGAGGCGGGCGAGGTGAAGGCGGGCAAAGCGAAAGCCTGCATTTTCGTGAACTTGGGCGGCGGGCCGTCGCACATGGACTCGTTCGACCTCAAGCCGAACGCGCCGGCCGAGTACCGCGGGACGTTCAACCCGATCAAGACGAATGTCGAAGGGATTGAGATCAGCGAGCACCTGCCGAAGCTGGCGACTTGCGCGGACAAGTTCGCGATCCTCCGGGGCGTCACGCACACGCTGGCCGCTCACGAACTGGGCACGATCTATGTGAACAGCGGCAACCGCCCGTTGCCGTCGCTTGAATACCCAAGCTACGGGGCGGTCGTGACGAAAGAGCTGGAAGCGCCCAAGGAGCTGCCGCCGTTCGTGGCGGTGCCGAATAGCCCGCAGCGGGCCGGTTTCCTCGGCGTGCAGTACGCGCCGTTGAACACGAACGCCACGCCGCAAGCGGGCAAGCCGTTCACGGTGCGGGGCGTCGCCTTGGGCAACGGCCTGACGATCGACGAAGTCGAACGCCGGCAGAACCTGCTGCAGGATCTCGACAAGACGTTCGCCTCGGTGGAACGCGAAAGCCAGTTGCTCTCGGGGCTCGACCGCTTCAGCGAGCAAGCTTATTCGATCATCACGTCGAAGCGGGCGCGCGAAGCGTTCGACATCAGCAAGGAGTCGCCGAAGTTCGCCGAGCCTTTCGGGGCGGACGCCTTTGGCCAAAGCTGTTTGCTGGCGACGCGGCTCGTCGAGTCGGGCGTGCGATTCGTCAGCGTCTCGCTGGGCGGCTGGGACACGCACCAGGACAACTTCACGCGGCTCAAGAGCAAACTACTGCCCACGTTGGATGTGGGCGTGGCGGCCTTGCTGAACGGGCTCGCCCAGAAAGGTCTGTTGGAATCGACGGCGGTCATGGTCACCGGCGAATTCGGCCGCACGCCGAAGATCAACTCGCACAGCGCCGAAGGCGGCCGCGACCACTACCCGCGTTGCATGTTCATGCTGATGGCGGGCGGTTCGGTCCGTGGCGGCCAAGTCATTGGCGAGAGCGATGAGAAGGCGACCGGTCCGGCCCACGAAGGCATGTCGCCCAACGATGTCGCCGCGTCGCTCTACCACAACATGGGGATCGACCACACGAAGGAATACCACACCAACACCGGCCGCCCGATCATGATCGTGCGCGACGGCAACGTGATTCAAAAGCTGTTCGCCTAGTTCGCTTGTCTCTATTCACGGAGTAGGAATGATGAAGAGATTCGTTCGTTTGGCAGCTTCGCTGGCGTTGGCCGCATTGATCGCTCTCCCCGTCTTCGCTCAGGAAAAGGAAAAGAAGGGAAAGAAAAACGCGAAGGGCGGAGCGCCGGCGGCGATTGCGGCCGTCGAGAAGAAACTCGAAGGACTGGATCTAACAGCCGAACAGAAGACGAAGATCAAGGACCTTGCTACCGAGTACGCTGGGAAGATGGCCGAGCCGCAAAAGACGGTCAACTCGGTGATGACTCCTGAAGTCCGCAAGGCGAAGAAAGACGCCTCCGAAAAGGCCAAGGCGGAGGGCAAGAAGGGGAAGGAAGCGAAGGCCGCCGTCGATGCCGCGGGCAATCTGGCCGCTGACGCCAAGTCCAAGCTGGAAGCCGCCCAGAAGGAACTCGCCACACTCGCCGCCGGCTTCCAAAAGGCTGTCGGAGAAGTGCTGACCGCGGAACAGAAGACCAAGGCGGGACTCGACGCTCCGACCAAAGGCAAGAAGAAGAACAGCTAGTCCAGCTAAGACTGTCGATCTCATCGGAATCGGAACACGGCGCGAAGTTTTCGCGGCGTACACCAACACGGGCGGACGTCTCATTGCCATGAGGCGTCCGCCTTGTTTTATTGGCGGCCAGCCGATTCGCGTCGTCCGTTCGCTCGCCGATTCACCCAGGAATGCACTGATGCTCGCTACCACCTTCAAGACGGCTCCAATGTTCCGCATGTTCATGGCTCGGCCACTGCTAACACTCAGGCTCTTTACGTGCATGCTGCTGGCGCTCGCATGGTCGAGCGCCGGGACGGTGAGTGCGTCGGCCGAAGAACCTTCCAAGCGGCAGTCATTGGCACAAACGGCGGCACAGTCTTCGGCACAGCCAGCGGCACAGCCGGCGGCGCAGCCAGCGGGGCCGAGAATGGTTGTGATGGTGAGCGTTGATCAGCTGTGCTACGAGTACCTCGAGCGATTCCGCGCGGGTCTTCGTGAAGAGGACTTCTTCCGTCAAGTCGAGGCGCGGGGCGCGTGGTATTCACAAGCACATCATCGGCACGCCTTCACGGTTACGGCACCAGGTCAT
>JBJTOW010000401.1:0-2662 GCA_046074805.1 Planctomycetota bacterium
AAGAGTGGCTTGCCGACGTAAGGCCCAAGCGCTGATTTCCCCTGAAACACGGGATAACAATCCAATGCACCCGAGCGGCGAAGTCGGGCGTTTTCAAATTGACAATTTCTCGTCGCCGCCGGGTGATTGGTGCCGTTGGGGCGGTCGAGTCTCTTCCGGTCTTGATCGCGGCGTCGTTTCGCATGTCCACGTTTCCGAATGCTCCTCGTTCCTCGTTCGGCACCTTGGAAGGCTACGTTTATCGACGGGGCGAGTAGGCAGGATTCGGACGGTTTCCTCACAGCGGCGAGTCATTGGCAGACGCTCCGCTCGGCGATTAGCGGCGATCGCTGAACCAGGATTCGGTTCAGGTCGGTATCGCGCGTACAGTCGCCTGGCCGCTGTGCTCCGCTCGAGAAGCACGATTTGCAATCTCCATCGCGTTTTGGCACAATTCGACCACTTGGGACTTGGTCGTGGGTCGTTTCCCGTCAAAACCGCCCCAACAAGCCGCTCAACCGGAGCCGCCGGTTGGGCCGTCTTACGAGTTTCAAGCGACTTGGCGGCGGCCCGGTTAGCTTTGTCGTTCGGCAAGTGAGTCCATTTGCGTGCAAAGGCCAGACAACGCACCTAAGATCGTGCTCGCCCGTGACATCGACGGACAGACCGAATTGGTCGAGTGGATTCGGCAGGCCGATACAGTGTGGATCGTAACCGAGAGTGAGGAGATCGTGGTTAGGCCCGACGCTTGGAAGCAGGCATGGGCTGATCTGGTCGCTCGCGGCTTCGTTGAAGTGAGCCCAAACGACCAGCGAAAAATGGCAGCCGATACGGATCGTGTCTTGGCCCTGGTGCGAAGCGCATTCCGTGGAGTGGTTCTCGGAAACGGCGTAGGTCTTCGTCAAGGCCAGGGTCTCGATGACTATGCCGACGAGCGCACACTGACATCCTATCGCGCACAGGACGAGAAGACTGACTGGTCGGCGATTCCGGTTGCCGACCTCGACAAATGCTACAGTAGCCTCTCCTTCTTCGACGCCGAAGGGATGCTGTTTCATCTGCCGGCATATTTGGTTGCCGATCTCGAAGGTTCCTTGCAGACTGCCGACGTGCTTTTTCATCTGGTCTATACGGATCAAGGGCGCTTCGACACGCTGTCCACAGCCCAGCGCGAAGCCGTGCGCCAATTCCTACTGCTGCGGCTATCGGACAATTATCGCGAGTTCGACCATCAAGCGATCGAGGCAGCGCTTGCCAATCACTGGACGGCCAAGTCGGAGTCGTAACATCGTCGGAAGGCATTGCCGAACAATAGCGTGCACCGGAGCCGCGATCCGGCCTTGGAAAATGGAAAGCGTTATCGGCGCGGCCCGGTGACGCTGGTCGTTATGTTGCTCAAGCCAATGGAGGCAACTTTTCGTGATTCGATGGCTACAATCCTTATTTGGATCTTCCGCAGACGGCGAGCCCGTGACGCTTGGGGCGTTACAGGGAAAATGGAAAATGGTTGGCGTCGGGAAGAATGGCCGATTTGCTCCGGCGACATTTATCGCCAGCGCGAAGATCTACATGACCATTCAAGGCGACCAGTACACGGTTACCAATGATGGCACGATTGGCGATCGAGGGATCATCAAGCTCGACACCAACCAGACGCCAGTACACTTCGACCAACATATTCACCGTGGAGACGACGCTGGTAGTGTGCACCTTGGCATTGTACGATTGAATGACGGTATACTCGAAAAATTTTTAAGCGGCAAAAGGCTGTCCGAGACCGAAGAAGTTCGTGACGAAATGGACTGACGGCGCAAGTTTCGCCAAGTTCCGACGGGTATCTGCAACATAACAAAGACGTCCACCAAAGCACGCGAACGGACCTTTCCTCCATTGGTGACGTCACCGCGCGTGCTTGGCGACGTCTGGCGTTATTTGCGGTCGAGTACGCAGATGAAAAGCATCTATCTTGAAACTACTATTGTTGGGCACATAGCTGGTCGCCTGCATCCGGTCGCCGCCGTACTTGCTCGACAACAGGTAACGAGACAATGGTGGCACTCTGCGTCTGATCGGTATTTGCTGTTTGTATCTGACCTTGTCCTTGCCGAATGCGCTGATGGGGACGGGGACGCTGCGAGCGAACGGTTCAAAATTGTGGAAGGTATTGACGTTTTACAAACTACCGCTGCTGCAAATGAGCTCGCAGCATCGCTGATCGCAGCCCGCGTTGTGCCAAGATCGGAACCACGTGACGCACTGCACATTGCCTTGGCCGCCATAAATGGCATCGACTACTTGGCGACTTGGAACTTCAAGCACATAATGAACCCAGCGACCCAGCATTTGATTGACGCTGTTTGCCGCAATGCTGGCATCGAGTCCGCAGTGATTTGCACACCGGAACAACTTTTGGTGACATATGACGATTCCTGACCCAACCGAAGAAATGAAAGCGATTCGGCATCGCTTAGGTGCTGAGTTTGACTACGACCTCGATCGTATTTTCGCGGACATCCAGCGTCGTCAAGCGGTATCAGGTCGAACTTATGTGACTAGGCCGCCGCGCAAGATCGCAAATAACAAAGCGATGGAACGGAGCGGCGGTGCCGCCGCGTCTGGTACCGTCGAGTCAACTCCCGCCGCCCGCTGATCTCGGTCGTTGTGGCGGTCGAGTCGCTGGCGG
>JBJTOW010000402.1:0-7233 GCA_046074805.1 Planctomycetota bacterium
CGAGGAATTCCCGTGCGACTCGCAGCCCCCGAGTTTCCCCACGCGCCGACCAAGCCTGCGTCTCGCGATGATAGACCAGATCCAAGCGTAACTCGTCGACCAGTTCGCCCGCGCCCGAAAGCCTCGCGTGTACTACCTTTCCCAGAGAACCATGCGCGGCGGGGGGATCGGGAAAGCCATGGGTTCGTAGCATTTCGGCGGATGGTGCGGCCATGGCGATGTCCAAGCCGCGAATCGTCACCACCTGCCGGCGCTCGTTGTCTCGAACCCACTCGACCACGCCATCTTGAACGACCACGGTGGGCCAGGGCTTTCCGCTCGGAGGCCGGCGCGAGAGAAACCGCTTCCATTCGCCCCAGTCCTCGATCGCTCCGTAGAGCGATAGCCGCGGACGACGCATCGCCACATGCCGCACCACGATTTCGCGGTTGAGCAAGGCGGGCAAATCGCAACGACACCCCAACCATAGCTCGTCGATCCGCAACAGCGGCTCGCCCGTCCGGCTATCGACAACCTCGATGCCCCGCGCCTCGATGCCCCGATCGCTCTCTGACTCGCCCATCACCCGCCGCGCCGAACGAACCTCGACGCGTAGCGGCGAACCTGCCAGAGGTTCCAGTAACGCTTGCTCCAAGGCGAGACGGACTTCGTTATCCAGTCGCGCCTGCAAATGCGACCAGCCAAACAATCCGGCCGCCGACAAAGCGGCCACAACAAAGGCCAGCCGCCGCGCCGCGCCGCAAAACCGCGACCAACAAGTGAACTTCGTGGACGCGTCACCCATGGCGGCTCCTCCAAGCGGACTGGAGCCATCGAGCCACCGCTTCCACGATCGCGGCGGCCGCCAACGCCATCAATGGCAACAAGGCTGGTTGCCGGTATCGCAACGAGCTAACAAAGATTGTGTGAAGGCAGGTCAGGTACACGGCCGGCGCCCACAGCAGCCATGCGGTTGGCCACTCGCGACGACAATGCCACGTCTGCCAAGCGGCAAGCAGCATAAGCGGAATGAAGCCGATGGCGATCACAGCGCGGAGCAATACGCCTCCCATGTCCCGCGAGTTCGGCATGGGACTCCACATGCGCGCGAATTTGATTCCGATCAACTCGATAACTCGCCCCGGATTCGCCCCTGCCCAGGCCACCGCCGCTTCTCTTTGACGCCGATCCAACCGCGACTCGAACGTGCCCGGAAGCGGGGACGAACGCAACGCATCCTCGCGTTTGAGCTCGTCGAAAAACCGCGGCGCGAACCGCATGTCGCTGCCGCCCGCGGCGTCCGGCCGCCAGCCGTCGTAAAGACTGGCTCCCACCTGCAAGGTTGTCGGCACAAACTCGCCGACCACACGGTAGTTCCGCCACCACCAAGGAGCCATTACAAGGCAAACGCCCAGAATGATGGGAACGCCAGTGCGAGCGACTTCCGAAACGGATCGCCAGGCCAGCGCGACATTGGTTCGGCGCCGATCATGGACATGGGGCGCATCTTGGTCCGCGTCTGGCCGACGACCACCGCGGAGCCGCGTTGCCACCAAGTCAAAACCGATAAACGCCAGTTTCAATCCCATCAGAAACGGCGGAAACAGCAACCAACTCGGTCGCATCAATGCCGCGAGACCGGCGGTCACTCCGGCGGCGAAGCCGGACCACCAACGTCGCCGCTTGTGGCTGGAACCGGCAACGGCGAACGCTTCGTGGAAGCACCAAACATTGAGCACCATGAGCGGGTGGAACGGAGCCTCGCTCAGGACGAAAACCCCGAGCGACACCGCTTCGGGATGGAAAGCGGCAATCAGACCCGTGATCAAGCCGACCGTGGGTGAACGCCAGCGGGTTCCGAGCGCGATGACGAACGCGGTCGCCGCCGCTCCGCACGCGGCGCTCAACCCTCTGGCGAAAATCACCGGCGGGTTATCGGAACCGGCGATCGCGAAAACTATCGCCAGCAAGGCCGGGTAACCCGGCGTGCGAAACACCGATGCGTCCGGCGATCCATATTGGAATGGCTCGTCACGGTAAATCGTGCCAGCCAGCGACCAGTAGGTTTCGCTGTCCGCGAACGCGAAGCTGGTTGGCAACTCCAACCGACTCTGCCACCACACGGCGGCGGCCATCCGCGTGGCGAAGGCGGCCACCACAATTCCACAGGCGCAAAGCCAAAAGCGGCGGCTCGGCCATCCGTTCGGCGAGCAGTTCGCGGGCAAATGCGCGGCGGCTTCCATGAAACGCGGTCCTTCGCGTGCGGCCGCGTTGTTCCCGCGGCGCCGCATCGGCGCACGTCAACGCCCATCCCTGGCGCCAGACTTTCCTTTGGTGCGACCGACCCGAAATCCTAAGTCTGGACGCCAACACGGGTCAAGACGATTCCTGACTCCGTTCTCGTGTCCATCCGGCCCGCCGCGCCAGTCGCATCTCGCCCTGGGCGTTCACTTGGATGTGAACAAGGCCCGGTAAATCAAGTCGCCATTGGCGATCGCGGGACGGACGGGATTGGCGGAAAGGTAGTTCCGCATCGCGAGCCGTCTGTCGGGCGAGTCGGACTAAGCTTCGCCAATGCGCGGCGGTCATCGCTTGTGCCGGCCATCCAAGACGGCTCCAAACCCGGACGAACAGTTCGGCGACCAGGTAGTCTGGCTGGTCGCGTAGCTCCGCCGAGTCGACGACCAATTCAGTGGGGGAGGTCTGTCGGACGCTTCGTTCGATCAATGCTTCCGCGAGCGGTTCCACCAGCGACTCAACGGCGCGGGCTTGAGCCGCAAGACGAGCGATCGCGGTCCCAATCCGTGGGTTGTATTGGGACGCGAGAAGCGGCAAGAGTTCATGCCTCAGACGATTGCGCGTGTAGCGGGGATCGTCATTCGAGCGATCGTGACGGAACGGCTGTCGCAGCGATTTCAAATAGCGAATGACCTGGGCTCTGGAGATGGGCAGCATAGGCC
This sequence comes from Planctomycetota bacterium, assembly GCA_046074805.1. Taxonomy (GTDB): domain Bacteria; phylum Planctomycetota; class Planctomycetia; order Pirellulales; family Pirellulaceae; genus CAIXSC01. Next base: position 2,940 of record JBJTOW010000402.1, read on the forward strand.
GGATGAGCGTTGTCGCTGCCGAGATTCGGCGGACTCGGGGAATTCCAGTCAATCCGGTGAGTCCCGTTCCGCGAATCAGGCGATGCAGGACGGTCTCGCTTTGGTCGTTGGATGTGTGGGCCAACGCCACATAGCGGGCGCCGTGCCGGTGCGCGGTTTCCAAGAGAAAATCGAGTCGGCGTTGGCGAAGCCGGTTCTCGTCGCGTGGCGGTTGCGATGCTACCTCGGGAGATGGGGCGAAGTTCGAGCCGCCCACTTCGCACGCAAGGCCGAGTTGCTGGGCGAGTTCTTGGACAAACCGGGCATCCTCATCCGATGATGGCCCTCGCAGTCCATGGTTGTAGTGGGCAATAACCAACTGGCCTGCGCAGCGCGGTTGAATCCGCCGTAGTGCGTGCAGGGCGCGGACTAAGGCGACGCTGTCGGCCCCACCTGAAACGCCGACGACCACGGTCAGATCCCGCCAACGCACGGGAGACCAAGATCGGGCCAAAGCCGCCTCAAAGCCCGAGCGCTTTCGGCGGTCGGTCGGCCCCGAAGCCCCGGTCGCACTTCCCTCCGTGTTCGATTCGGAGATCGAATCGGAGTCCGAATCTGCTGTCGGTTTCGCGTTCATAGGAGAGGGAAAAAGGCCGTAAAGGCGGGAACAACGGCCTGGAAAGCGTGGAGAAGCGACTGCTTCAGGAAAAATGCACCGGGTTGCACGTTAAGATCGAAGTGTTATCATTTTGCGTTACGGCTTACCCGCTTTAGGGTGGGCGGTTATTGCGAAGAAATTAGGGATGCGGAGGATTGCCTCCGCTGTTGTCGATCATAAACGTCTGGGGACGCTGGGGATACATCATCCTTCGTTGCTTGCTGGGTGTCGTTTGGTCGACTTGACGCGTTCCACGTAAGTTCGTCGGGCGGAGTTGTTCCGCGTCTTCAGGCCTCGGGTCAGCATGCTTATTCTCTGGGCGATTCCTCTGCTATTGGCGGAGGTTAACCGCTCTTGTTGATTTGGCGCCAAGCTGCAGGCTGTGTTGGGCCGACGGCGGGCGGGAGTTTCGCGGTTAAGTCGAGCAGTTTTCACCGTTGGGCGAGCGCCGCCTACGATCCATGCTGGTGTTGACAGCGGGGTTCGGTTACGCGGGCGGTGAGAGGATGGCGGGAATCTCCGAGCGCTCCGGCGAAGTATTCGCTGCGGAGAGTTCGCTGTGGACAATGTAGTCATCGCGCTTGTCTCGGGCGCTGTTGCCGCCGTAGGTGGGGCGCTCGGCATCCGCTGGTTCGATAAGAACCGCGGCCAAGATGCCGAGACCAAGGCCAAGGAACTGCTCGCCCGGGCCGAAAAAGAAGCTTCCACCAAGGTTCGCGAAGCCGAACTGGAAATCAAGGAAGTCACGCTCCGGCACAAGACGGCCGCTGAACAGGAACTATCGCGTTCGCGGGACGAACTGCGGGAACGCGAGCGGCAGCTGGAGAAACGTGCCGAGACGATCGTGCAGCAAGTCGACGATCTACGCAAACAGGAAAAGATCGCTGAGGCCACACAGCGGAAGTCCAAGGAAAAGCTCGACGAAACCCTGCGCAAGCAGGAGGAACTCAATAAGCTGATCGAGTCCGAACGGCAGCAACTGCATCAGATTAGCGGTTTGAACCGCGACGAGGCCACTTCTCGGTTGATGGATCGGCTGGAAGACGAGCTGGCTGGCGAAGTCGGCAGTCGGATCGCGAAGCACGAGCGACGCGTGACGGAGATGTGCGACGAGCGGGCTCGCGACATTCTTCTGACTGCGCTTCACCGCTACGCCGCCTCGCATACGGCGGAGAGCACCACAAGCACCGTCGACATCCCCAACGACGAAATGAAGGGGCGAATCATCGGCCGCGAGGGCCGCAACATCCGCGCATTCGAGAAAGCCACCGGCGTGGATGTGATCATCGACGATACGCCGGGCGTCGTCATTGTCAGCTGTTTCGATCCCGTCCGCCGCGAAATCGCTCGATTGTCGCTCGGCAAGCTGATCGCCGACGGCCGCATCCATCCGTCGCGAATCGAAGAGTTGGTCGCCGAAACCACCAAGGAAATTGAGGCCCTGATTCAGAAGAAGGGCGAGGCGGCGGCGCTGGAAGTCGATGTCACGAATCTTCATCCTCGCTTAGCCTACATGCTTGGCCGATTGCATTTCCGCAGCAGCTACAGCCAAAACGTGTTGCGCCACAGCATCGAAGTGGCGTTTTTGTCGGGCATGTTGGCGGAGATGGTCGGCTTGAATGGCCAGATTGCCCGCCGCTGCGGCCTGCTCCACGATATCGGCAAGGCGGCGGACCACGACTTGGAAGGCGGCCATCCCAAAATCGGCGCCGATTTGCTGAAACGCCATGGCGAACGGGAAGACATAGTACACGCGGCCGCGGGCCACCACGACGACATCACGACAAAGCATCCCTACACGGTCATCGTCGCCACAGCCGACGCTTGCAGCGCCTCGCGACCTGGCGCGCGGCGCGAGTCGCTGGAGCGGTATGTCAAGCGAATGGAAGAGTTGGAGTCGATCGCGTTGGGCTTTCCAGGGGTCGAGCAAGCGTTCGCTATCCAAGCGGGACGCGAACTGCGCGTGCTCGCCAGTTCCCGCGACACCGATGACGCCAAAGCGGCGAAGATCGCCCGCGACATCGCCAAGGCTTTTGAGGAGCAGTTGACTTACCCCGGCGAAATCAAGATCACCGTCGTCCGCGAATCGCGTTTCACCGAAGTGGCGCGGTAGCAACGATGCGACTGCTAATGATCGGCGACATCGTGGGCCGGCCCGGCCGGCGGGTACTTCAAAGCCATTTGCGGGCGATCCGAGTTGCAGAGCGGTTGGATGCCGTGATCGCCAACGCGGAAAACTCCGCCGATGGCTCGGGAATCACCCCTTCGATCTACTTCGATCTCATCGCCGCCGGCGTCGATTGCGTCACCCTGGGCGACCATATCTATCGGCGCCGCGAAATCTATCCCGTGCTGCGCGAGCAGCCACGAATCGTGCGGCCAGCGAATTTTCCCGACACGGCGCCCGGTCGTCCCTGGACCGTTTTCCAATCCGAAAGTGGCGTGGCCGTGGCGGTCATCAGTTTGCTCGGCCGCGTCTTCATGCGCCCCTGCGACTGCCCGTTCACCCGTGTCGAACGAGTGCTTGAGGAGATTCCTCCCGAGGTGAAAGTGCGAGTGGTCGACTTTCACGCCGAAGCGACTAGCGATAAACAGCTCATGGGCCGACTGCTCGATGGCCGTGTCACCGCTGTGCTCGGAACACATACGCACGTCCCGACCGCGGACGAACAGATTCTTCCCGGCGGCACGGCGTTCCAGTGCGATGTCGGGATGACCGGTCCGCATGAAAGTATTCTCGGACGTCGTATCGACAGGGTTCGCGAGACCGTGTTGACGTTCGTGCCTTCGGAGTTCGAAGTCGCCACCGGCGACGTGCGAGTCAATGGCGCGATCGTGACTTTGGAGCCCGATTCCGGACGAGCCACGGCGATCGAGCGATTCGTGTTTCGCGCGCCGTGACCCGCTCGGCGCCCGCCGTTCACACCCTAACACGAGTCTTCGAGCCATGTACTGCTTGCTCACAGGCGCCACTGGACTGCTGGGCCGCTATCTACTCCAGGAATTGCTCGTCCAGCAAACTCCTGTGGCGGTCCTCGTGAGAAGCCAACGAATGGCCTCGGCGGCCGATCGGATCGAAACCATTCTGGCTCGTTGCGAGCGGTTGTTGGCCCGCGCATTGCCCCGCCCAGTGATCCTGGAAGGTGGGCTTGAACCCGAAGGGCTGAGTATCAGCGATTTGGATCGACGCTGGTTGGCAGCCAATGGCTCACGGGTGCTGCATTCGGCCGCCTCGCTGAAATTCAGCGCCGATGCCGCGACTGGCGAGCCCTGGCGAAGCAACGTCGGCGCGACGACCGGCTTGCTGGCCGAATGCGAACGCTTGGGCATCCGCGAGTTTCACGCGGTATCGACGGCTTACGTGGCTGGCCAGCGGACGGGCGTTGTTCTGGAATCCGAGTTGGATGTCGGGCAAGCGTTCGGGAATGTCTACGAAGAGTCGAAGTGTGAAGCGGAAAAGCGGCTCCGCAACGCCCGTCATCTGGACTCGGTCACCGTCTATCGTCCCTCCATCATCGTGGGCGATTCGCGGACGGGCTACAGTTCGACCTACCATGGTTTTTACACTCCCCTGCGCGTGGCCAGTGAAGCGCTGGAGAGGATGGCCCAAGGGCGCGCCGCTGGATTGCGGTTTCTCGATCTGCTTGGCCTACAGGG
>JBJTOW010000403.1:0-6711 GCA_046074805.1 Planctomycetota bacterium
GGGCCACTGACGTTGAACTTGTCGCCTCCTGGAAACCCGTCGGTAGCGCCGCCGCCGTCCAGCGGTGCGCCTGGTGGTGGAACGGGGCCGCTCGAGTCCCATTCGGGGTCCACGGGCGCCAAGAAAAAGCCTCCGAAGCCGGAAAAGCCGGAAAAACCCGCGAAGCCGGCCGTCCCGGGCACGGTTCCGCCCAACACCCAGACAATGCCTAGCCAGACGATGCCTAGCCAGACGCTCGCGTCACCTCAGCCATCGTGGGTTCCGCAATCGTCGTCGGCTCAGTCGGTATCGGCAACGCAGTTGGCAGCGGGGCCGGTTCCACCACCGCAGCCGCCGGCGAGAATTTCACAGACGGCTCGGTTCATTGCGGCCGATCCGTCGGCGCTGCGGGTACAATTGGGAGCCGACGGCAAGCTTCCCGAATTGTTGTTGGAGGACGCGGATAAGCAGCAGGAGACTGTGGCCGAGGAAAAGCCGCAGTCCTCGCCGCCGTGGTTGTTGATGGGGGTGTTCGCGATCAGTATCGCCATGTCGTTGGCGATGCTTTTCATGGAAGTGGATGGCGGGGGCGCTGTCGGGCAGCGTTCGCAAGTTTTAGCGCGGACGCAGTTGAAGCAGTTGTACACGGGTGATTATCCGCCCCTGGCGCCATACCAGCAGCGGGTGCGCCAAGCTTTGCAGGCGTTCCAGCGGGGGGATCGGGACGAGGAACGGCGGCTGCTCCGCGAGGTTTTGGACATATTGCATGCGGAGAGCAAAAGCCGAACGACCGGTATCACGGGTATGATCGATGCGCCGGATCCGCCGATCGGCAATCCGAGCGACCGGCATTTGGAAAGCTTGATATCCACGTTGCTCGCCGATTAGCGGCGTAGCCAGGCAGGATTGGTTCGCATGGAACCGCATCTTCGATTTGAAATCATCCAGCAGATCGCCGCTGGCGATTACGCGACTGTTTACAAGGCGCGCGACCGCGAGCTTGGCCGCGACGTGGCAATCAAACAGATCCACCCTCAATTCCTACAGGATCCCAAGCAGCTCGAACGCTACTGGCAGGAGGCGCAGCTCCTCGCGTCGCTCGAACATCCGCACATCATGATGATCTACGACATCGTGCGGGATCGGGGCTGGCTGGTACTGGAACTGATGCAGGGCAGTCTCCAATCGATGCTCGGCGGCCGCCCTATCGACTTGAACGACCTTCGGATGGCGCTCACGTACACGCTGCACGCGTTGCAATTCATGCATGAAAACGGGATTGTGCATGGCGACGTGAAGCCCAGCAATCTGCTGGTCGACCGCAATAGCCGCGTGAAACTGGGCGACTTCGGGATTGCGAGGCGGCTTAAGGGGGATCACGGCAGCGTCGTGAAGGGTACGACCAAGTACATGGCGCCCGAAGTGGTTTCCGATCAGTTCGGCCCTGTCGGCCCCCACAGCGATTTGTATTCGCTGGGCTTCTCCGCCTTCGAACTGATGTGCGGGGAAAACTTCGAAGCCCTGTTTCCCGGCCTGAGCATGTTCGGGCGGGACCGGCAGATCGCGTGGATGATGTGGCACTCGGCCGCCGACCGCCGCTTGCCGGAAATCGAGCGCGTGCTGCAAGGCGTTCCCAAGGATCTGGCGTACATCATCACGCGGATGACCGAGAAGGATCCGGCCAAACGGTATCGCACCGCGGCCCAAGTGATCGAGGATCTGCGCCGGCAGGCCACCGCCGAAACCACGGTTACCGAGGAGCAGGCGGCGGCCGCCGCCTTGGCCGCGAAGCAAGCCAAGCGGAAACGCTGGCTGTCGATCGGGGCCTTTACCGCGAGCCTGGGACTCAGTTTGCTCGCCGCGTTCTGGCCCGCTCAGGTCGAACCGCCACCACCGCCGCCCGCAGTGGAGCGTCCCGCCGATGGCGTTGTAAGCGAAATCGATGCGGCTCGCGGCATCTTCTTTCTCAAGCCCCGCGAGGAAGGGGAAACGCCGGTCGGCGTCGCGGTCAATCCCGAAAGCGACCGCGTCTACCTTAACGACAAACGCGTGCCTTTGGCGGAACTGGCGCTCGATGACGCCGTTCAGCTCAAGTACCTCAGCAGCGACGGCGTGGAATTCAAGGAAATCTACGCGACACGTGCGGAAGTCGCCGAGACAACTGGGGTGCTTGAAAGCGTCGATCTGGCCATGGCCACGCTCCGGTTGGCTGCGGGCGAAGGGATGGAACCGCGCGAGCCTTGGTATGTGCCGGAAGGCACGCCAGTGTCGGTCAACGGCCAAGCCACCAACGGTTCGCGGCCGTTCGGTTTAGCGGATCTGCTGCCGTCGGATCGAGTGGCCGTCCGCCACTTGCCCTCGGATGAGGGTCGAACCGTCGTCCGCTCGATCGCCTCGCTTCGCACGCTGACCGTGCAAGCAGTCGCGGTTAGCCGCAATCCGCAACAAAACGAATTAGTCGTCGACGTGCAAGCGGTATCTGGCGGTGACTCCAACGCGGCCAAAACGGCCGGGGCGACCGCCGTTCCAGCGGCGGCCCGCAAGACGTTCCGCGTCGCGGCCCAAGCGCCTGTCAGCATCAATGGCAAGTCACTCGCGGGAGATGCGCCACTCACCATCGCCGATCTGATCGCTGGCGATCGTCTGACAATCACACACGACGCCGTCGTCGCGAAAATCGAGGCGGTTCGCGATGTGGCCACCTCGGGACGCGTCACGGACATCAAAAATAGCCAACGGGTGCTCGAAATCGCCAGCGCCGTCGATTCGCGGCCATTCGTGTTCACCGTGCCACCGCAGTGCGAAATTCGTGGCGCGAAAGGCGAACCGCTGGAATTCGAATTCCTGCGGGCGGGCGATCTTGTGGATGTCGATTACGAAGTCGCAGCCGGTGGGCAACTGAGCGCCGCGAAGATCAGCGCTCGCCCCGTAAGCGACCCGCGGGCTTGGGCCATCGTGATCGGCCAAGCTCAGTACGACGACGCCGCTTGGCCCGCAGTGCCGTCGGCGGCCGACAGCGCCAACGCCGTCGCCGCGGCGCTCGCTGATCGCTACCGGGTTCCGCCCGACCAATTGCTGCGGATCGCCAACGGTTCGCGGTTGCAAATCGAGCAGTCGTTGGCCACGCTCCTGCCCAAGGCGACCGCCGACTCGCAACTCATTTGTTATTACATCGGTCACGGCATCGTCGATCCGGCTGCCGGACCGCTGTTGCTGCCCAAGGAATTCGACAGCAAACGGGCGAGCAACACGGGGCTGGATCTTCGGGCCTTCATCAAGTCGCTTGAGCAAGCTCCGGCACGGGAAAAAATCCTGCTGCTCGACACATGCCACACCCTGCCAGGCATCGACGCGAAACTGGAACCGTCGGCCGCGGAACTTGCCGAGGCCGTGAAAGAGCGTCCCACGCGTCCCGTATCCACGAACGTCCTGGTGATCGCCAGTTGTGGCCGCGACCAACGCGGACAAGCTGGGGCGGAGGGCGAGCCATCCCGGTTCGGGGCGACCATCGCCGCCGCGTTCGCTGGCGCCGCGGACGATAATCGCGACGGGCGGGTCGCGGTCGCTGAACTGCTGGCGTTCCTTCCAAAGGGTTTGTCCGAACGCGAAAGCGATGGCGCCAAACAAACGGCCGTCGTCTTCAAACCTGACGCCAAACCGCCACGACTCACGGCCGAAGCCCGCGAGGCGGTCACCGATATGCTGCGGAATCTCCGCGCTCAACGCTACGACGACTCCATGCAGGCCGTTTACAACGAAAAACTAGGCTTAGCTCCCAAAGAGCCCGATCTGTCGATGGCTTACTCGCTCGTCTTGATGAGGCATAACCGAGTGCCGATGTCGCGATCCCTGGTGGAGCGAGTGCGGTTAGAACATCCCAAAACGCCCCTCGCCCACCAAGCGATCGCTTGGCAGGATTTTCTCCAGGGCCGTTACGTGGACGGCATCGCCAGTTTGCGCGACATGGTCTCGAACCTGCCGAATCCGCAGCTCGAACCCTCCGCCGATCCGTATCGTCGGCACGCTCTGCAATTCGCCGGCGCCCTACGCCAATACGCGATGTCGGTTCCCGATTCCCCGCTCTCCCGAGCCGATGTCGAATCGCTCGATAAAGCGGTCATCGCGAGCGGCGACGTCGCCAAGGAGGCGTATCGCCAAGGCGTCGAGTCCACTCGCGAAGCGCTGGCCCGAGTCGATGGCGAATTGAGGGACGCGACGCCGGACCGCGTCCCCAAACTCCAACTCGACCGCAAACGCATCACCTATTACACCAACCTCAACTACGTGTTGATGGGCGACTTCCTGCGCCATCGGCTCGAGGAGTAACCCGGCCGAACTCGTCTCTTTCCATTCGCGCTCCGTTGTTCCATCCCGCTGGCCTCCTGCCCATGACGCATTTCGACCCGCGACTTATTGTTCCGGTTTCGACATCCACACGCATGGCGCATCCACACGCATCTGAAGAGTCAACTCCAAGATTGCGTCCGTCATCGCGATCGGGTGCGTCACGGATCGGGCGATGTGGTGGACCGATTGGCCGTCGCCATTGGCTGCGAATGGGCGGACTTGCGCTAGGCGCGCTCGCCACGGGACAGGCGCCGTCGCTCGCTCGCCTGCTCGCCGCCGAATCAACCGTGGGCGGCATTGACCGCGATTTTTCGGTCATTCTGTTTTGGGCGAATGGTGGACCAAGCCATCTCGATTTGTTCGATATGAAGCCGCAAGCTCCCGCCGAGTACCGTGGAGACTTTCAGCCGATCGCGACGAATGTGCCCGGCATCGAGATCACGGAGATGTTGCCAAAGCTGGCGATGTTGGCGGACAAGTTCACGCTTATTCGGAGCCTAACCCACGAGCGTAACGAGCATAGTGGCGGAACGCACCGTTTTCTAAGCGGTTATGCGTCGCGGGCCGCGAATCTCAATGACGCCGAGTATCCCGAACTTGGATCGGTCGTCGCGCATCGACTCGGCGGCGCTCCGCGGGAAACTCCGTTCTTCGTGGCGAACACCAAATTCTATGGCGGCGGTCCAGCGTACCTGGGCCCCGGTTGTTCGCCTTACATGCCGAATCCCAATCCGCAGACCTCGACCGGTAACAACCGTTACGATCCGGTGCCGCTCTACAACACGGGCGGCGAACGCGACGACTTGGCGATTACCAGCGACGGAGTGGCGAAATTGAACCGCCGCGCCGCGTTGCTAGGGCGACTGGACGCTTTGCCGCGGACACTCGACAGCGCTGCGGGAATGATGTCGGCGTTGGATCAATTCCAGCATCGAGCGCTCGCGATGCTGGCGAGCCCGCGGACGCGGGTCGCCTTCGATCTGGACCGCGAGACGCCGGCCACGCGCGAACGCTACGGCGACACGCATTTCGGTAAAAGCCTGTTGACCTGTCGGCGGCTGGTCGAAGCTGGCGTGCGGTTTGTGCAATGCCAAGCCGAATTCCGTTTGCGGCCGGAAACGGGCGTCACTAGCAATTGGGACGACCATTCGGTGAACTCGCACATCTTCAATGCGTACCGGGAAAAGCTGCCGTCGTTCGATCACGCTGTGTCGGCCCTGATCGAAGATCTGTACATTCGCGGTCTCGACCGCAACGTTCTGTTTTTGTTCTGCGGGGAATTTGGCCGCACGCCCAAAATCGCCTACCAAGATCCCAGCCGACGCCCTGGACGCGATCATTGGTCGAAGGCGATGAGTGTGCTGGTGGCCGGCGGCGGCCTGCGAATGGGACAGGCCATTGGCGCTACTAATGCGCGGGCCGAAGAGCCTGTCGATCGACGTATGGACAGCAATTGCCTGCTCGCCACGATCTATCGCCGTTTCGGTATCGATACCACACAAATGCTCCACGACCAACTTGGCCGGCCGCTGCCGCTCCTCCCGCATGGCCAACCGATACCTGAACTGCTCAGTGTCTCGCACTGAGTGGTCCGACTACACTTGCAGGGCCCGATGTCTATCTTTCCAATTGTCATAAAGCCGTTTCGCAAATTCCAAATAGCCTTTATGTCGGCAACCATCCGGAATAGGGTAGTAGGTCGGGTGGCATTTCTGGTTATATGCTTAACGGCGTTTTTGGCGGGAACCGGCCACGGCGCCGAACCCGTAAAGCTGGCCGCTAAATATTTGCCAAACCCGGTGAAGGTGCACCCGCGAGTGATCTCCGGTGGACTGCCGGAAGGCGACGCGGCGTTCGCGGAATTAAAGGCGCTAGGGGTACGGACGATCGTGAGCGTCGACGGCGCCGAGCCTGACATCGCGACAGCCGCCCGTCACGGTCTTAAATACGTGCACCTCCCACACGGGTATGACGGCATTCCGGAAGCCCGCGTGCGGGAACTGGCGAAAGCCGTCCGCGAACTGGAAGGCCCGATCTATTTGCATTGCCATCTGGGCCGGCACCGCAGTCCGGCCGCCGCCAGCGCCGCGTGTGTTACCGCTGGCTTTCTGTCCTCTAAGGAAGCGCTCGATGTGCTGAAAGTCGCCGGAACCAATCCGAAGTACCGCGGTCTGTTCCAGGCCGTCGCCGACGCTCGGCCAGTGCCCGCCGATGAACTCGCGCGACTCAAGGTCGTGTTTCGCGAACGCGTCGAGGGAACGCCGCTCGTGAAATCGATGGTGGCTCTTGAGTCGACGTATGAGCGCCTGAAAGCCGCCTCCGCGAACGGTTGGAACCGTGCGAAAGATCAGAAGAGCACCACGCCAGCGACTACGCCCGTACCAG